>WJMC01000210.1 GCA_014728145.1 Candidatus Zixiibacteriota bacterium
GACGTCTATATTGATTTGCTGACCGATTCGGGCACATCGGCCATGAGTGATCGTCAGTGGGCCGGGTTGATGCTCGGTGATGAGGCTTATGCCGGTAGCCGGAATTTCTACCATCTGGAGGACGCTATCCGGAAGTATTACAGCTATAAATACATTGTCCCGACCCACCAGGGCCGTGGCGCCGAGCATATTATTTCGAAGATCATGATCAGGGACGGTGATTTTGTACCGGGCAATATGTACTTTACTACCACACGACTGCACCAGGAACTGGCTGGAGGAACTTTTGTGGATATCATCATTGATGAGGCCCATGATCCAGCCAGCGAACATCCGTTTAAAGGCGATGTCGACTTTGAGAAACTCGACCGCCTCCTAAACGAGGTCGGCCGTGAGAGGATCCCGTATGTCTGTATCGCTACCTGTGTCAATATGGCGGGTGGCCAGCCGATTTCGATGGCTAACCTCAAAAAGCTCAGGCAGTGGTCAAAAGAACATGATATCCCGATCATCCACGACGCCACCCGTGTCGCTGAAAACGCTTATTTCATCCAGTGTCGCGAGGAGGGTTACGAAGACAAGTCGATCGCAGAGATCGTATTTGAAATATGTGCTTTAACCGATGGTTGCACGATGTCGGCCAAGAAGGATCCGATGGTCAATATCGGCGGGTTTTTGGCTGTCAATGATCGGGAGATATTCGATAAGGCCCGTAACATGGTGGTGATCTATGAGGGCTTGCACACTTATGGCGGTATGGCCGGTCGTGATATGGAAGCGCTGGCGATCGGTATCGCTGAATCGGTCCAGGATGATCATATCCGGGCCCGTGTCGGTCAGGTCGAATACCTGGGGGAAAAACTGCTTCAGGCAGATATACCAATCGTTGTACCGACCGGAGGTCACGCGATTTTTTTGAACGCGCGCGAATTCCTGTCTCATCTCGACCAGGACCAGTTCCCCGCCCAGGCTCTGGCCGCGGAGATATATGTTGAATCCGGGGTGCGTTCGATGGAGCGCGGAAATGTGTCTGCCGGACGAGACCCGAATACCGGCGAAAACCGCAAACCGCCCCTGGAGCTGGTGCGGTTGACCATCCCCCGCCGGGTCTACACGCAGGCTCATATGGATGTTACCGCGGAGGCAATCATCGATGTCTACCAGAATCGTGACAAAGTCAGCGGATTGAAATTCATCTATGAACCGGAATACCTGAGATTTTTCCAGGCCCGTTTTGAAAAGATAAGCTGATTGCTTTATGTAAATAATCAGTTTATATTGATCCGCCGTAAGTTACATGTGTAAAATGCCTGTGGAGGCAGTTTATGGTTAAGAAAAAAAAGTCCAATGCGAAATCGCAGACAGGCAACCTGGTGATACTGGCAGTGGTTGCCCTGGCAGTTATAGTCCTGATATTCAGATTCGTAGTGTTCTCATCCGACCCCGCGGTGAGTGCGGTCCGCAAGGGAGTCAGCGCTCTCGAATCGGGGGATTTTATCGAGGCTGAGCATCAATTTAAAAAAGCCCGCGAAAGCGATCCGGAATTGACATTTATCGGTGAGATAGAAGAACCGGGATTAGCCTATATCGGGCTCGGCAACCTTGAGCTGGCACGAGAAGACCAGGTTACAGCATCGCGCTATTACCAGAGAGCTTACGAAATCGATTCGACCCTGGAATTTGAAAGCCTGGCTCGTTTCGCGAGCACTGAATTCAGGTATCCGGAAGCGCTCTATACCAGTCTCGGCAACCTTTTCTGGAATGCCGAGATCCTGCCCCTGGCCGAGCTTGCGTACAAACGCCCGTTAAAAGATAATCCCGACAACACTTCGGTTTTAACCAACCTGGGCAATATAGCCCGTAAACGGGACGATATGGAGCAGGCGGTTAGATATTACAGTCGGGCCCTGACGGCCGATTCCTCGCTCTACGAGGCCCGGGTCAACCTGGTCAGCATGGCGTTCACCGCGCATGACCGGCATCCGTTTGATTTCCATCTCGACAAGCTGATCGAGCATCATCCCGAAAAACCGTATACGCTATATTTCAGGGGACAGCAGAAACGGATGCTTCAGCGCTATGATGAAGCGCTCGAGATATTCGAACGCTACCTGGAGCTCAACCCCCAGGACCAGAGCGCAAAACTTGAAATCGCGCAGATTCATCTTGAAAATAAAGACTACAAGTCGGCCCAAAAGCATCTGCGTCAGCTTGCTGTCAGGGTGGGAGCTCATCCCAAGATAAGGGAACTCGTGATCCAGACCGCCGAAGAAGCGCTCGATGAACAGGATTACGATTTCGCGCTTAAGATGTACCGGGATTACACTGAGATCTGGCCTGATGATCCCGAATTCGCTTTCGGCGAAGCAAACTGCCTGTTACAGCTCGACAGCCTGCAACAGGCCAAAGAGGAATTTTTGGGTCTTCTGGCGGAATATCCTGAAGCTTCCACGGTCTGGTCGAATCTGGGACTCGTGCATGTACACCTGGATCAATATGAAGAGGCAAAAGAGTTCTTCGAGGAAGCGGTAGCTCTTGATTCCAGTGCCTTCGCCCTGTTTAACCTGGGCAGGATTCATGAAGCCCAGGGCGACAGCGACCGGGCCCAGGGATATTATATCGCCGCGGCGATCAAAGAGCCGGAAATGTTCAATATGAAAGACTTCCTGATGGAAGTGAAAATGAGTAAAGAGCAGAAGATCTCGGAAGGTGACACCAGCGGAATTACCCCGTTCAGGCCGGAAGATGCAAGAGATTAAAGTCGGCAACACAATTGATTTGCAGATAGAGAGACTGTCCTTTACCGGCAAGGGAATCGCGCGTGTGGACAATTTCGTAATCTTCGTGCCCCACACTCTGCCCGGTGATCAAGTCTCTGCCAGGATTATCAAGCTGAAACGACGCTATGCTGACGGCAGGGTGGTCGAATTCAAGCAACGCTCGGATATGGCAATCGAACCGCAGTGTCATCATTTCGGAGTCTGCGGTGGATGTTCCTTCCAGAATCTCCCCTACCCGGAACAGCTTAATGCCAAGCGTGAAGCTATTTTCGAACATTTGCGCAGGATCGGTAAAATCGAAGAACCTCCGCTTGCAGATGTAATCGGGGCTGAAAACATATTCTATTACCGCAACAAGATGGAGTTCTCGTTTATCCCGGATTCGGACCATCATCTCAAGCTCGGCCTGCATCATCGCGGAGAATGGGAGAAAATCTTCGATGTTGAAAGATGCCTGCTTCAATCTGAAAAGTCCAACCGGATCATCGAGTTCGTCCGGGATTTCTTCAGAAAGCGGAAAGTGCCGGCTTATCACATTTCCGAGCATCATGGTTACCTGCGCTTTTTGATTATCAGGCAGAGCCGTGCCAGCGGGGAGATAATGCTGATTTTGGTTACCAACCGGGGGGCTCTTGACTGTCGGGATGAATTCATCGCGGAAATAAACGAGTCCTTTCCCGAGGTGGCATCGATCGCCCATGTAGTCAACGCCACCAAGGCCAATATCGCTACGGGCGAAGAACCTGTTATCATTTACGGCACGGATTACATTACAGAAAAAATCGGCGAGAAAAGTTACCATATCCGTCCCACCTCCTTTTTCCAGACGAATTCCGCCCAGACCGAAGTGCTTTATCACAAAATTGTCGAGCTGGGAGATTTCCGTCCCGATGAGAGAGTGCTTGACCTCTATACCGGATGTGGTACTATCGCTATCTATATTGCCGACAGGGTCAAATCAGTGTTGGGAATCGAGCTGAATGACGACGCAATCAAAAGCGCGGATGAAAACGCGCAACTGAATAATGTCGATAACTGCCGTTTCATTGCCGGCGATGTACGCAAGACTCTGCATGAGCTGGTCGGAGATGGCCAGACTGCCGACAGCGTAATCGTCGATCCGCCACGGGCTGGAATCGGCCGTAAGGTAATTCATCACCTGGTCAAGATGGAGCCCCGTAAAATCGTATATGTCTCCTGCAATCCGGCCACCCTGGCCGAGGATGTCCATGAGCTCGGCAAATTCGGTTTCAGGCTCGAGTTGACCGTCCCGGTCGATATGTTTCCGCATACATTTCATATCGAAACCGTATCCCGCCTGACCCGGGAGGAATCCTTTTGAGGGCTATGATGACCAGGATCAAGCGCAGTTTTTTGTACTATCATCTGCCGGCCATATTGTATGCCATGCTGATCTTCTATGTCTCCGGCTTACGGGAGATCTCTCCACCTTCTTTGGGAATTAGCTGGGACGACAAACTCTATCACTTCGGCGAATATTTTGTATTTTCCCTCTTGATCCATGTCGCGCTCAGGTATTACAGCCACGCGCGAATCAGGGATAATATCTATGTAATCGGGGCAATAATTTCGGTCGTTTTCGCGGTCAGCGACGAAATCCATCAGTACTTCGTCCCGGGCCGGGAATCCTCGCTTCTGGATCTGCTCGCCGATACACTCGGGGCGGTCCTGGCCCAGTTCGTTTTGTGGCGCTTTTTCAAGTCGCGCAACGCTCAAAAAGCAATTGACTAAGCTCATATCATGCCTATCTTATATGGTTCATTCGGATTAGACGAAATCAGAAACCTGGAGTGAAATTGCACAACTTCTCGGAACACAAGCGGACTGCTACCTGCGGTGAGTTAACAGCCGCTGATGCCGGCAGGGAAGTCGTCTTAAACGGCTGGATCAACAGTCGACGCGATCACGGCGGTTTGATCTTCATCGATCTGCGCGACCGCTACGGGATCACGCAGTTGGTCTTCCGCCCGGAAAAACTGAGCGAACAGCAGATGAAA
>WJMC01000211.1 GCA_014728145.1 Candidatus Zixiibacteriota bacterium
AACAATTTTGCCTCGATCGATTCAGCCGAAACCGATCCGGATTTCGTAGTCTATTCCTTCGAGGTCATCTGGGGCCAGCTCGAATACGATTCCACCAGTGTGAACCCCACCGACTGGTCAGGCGAGCTGACAGTCGACACCGGATGCATCAAGGTCGTGCGCAAGATCCGTTTCGAGCCAGGTCAGGATTATTTTTTAAGACCCCGCCCGAACGCACAGACCTTGGGCTGGCATTCGATTACGACAACCCATAACGACGGCTTCATGGTATTCATGTACTTCCCTGAAAACGACGGCTTCACCAACTATGAAGTCAGTTTCGAAAGCGGTCCATACAGCCGTACATTTACCCTGGGCGAACTCGATTCCTTGAGTGTTTTGGAGACTGTCGATGATCTCGGCAACCAGATTTCAATCGAAGCCCGCAAGCTGGTCCGCCTGGAATGTAACGAGGGTTTTCTTGAAGGGCGCTGGATTCGCACCGGGCGTTTTAATAATGGCGGAATTTTCTATGGTCGTTTTGTCGGGCTTGATGGTCTCTCGATGGGTCATCTCAAGGGGCACTGGGGTGTTCGCCAGGAGACCGGTGAAAAGCTGTTCTTCGGCAAGTGGATCAATCATGTCGGCAGATTCAAAGGATTTTTAAAGGGTACCTGGGGTGAAGATGAGCTGACTGGCAATGCTCAAAAGTCCGAGGGCTGGTTCGAGGGAGAATATTTCGACAGAAATTCAACAAAACTTGGAACTTTATCCGGGAATTGGGTATCATCCATTAGAGGCAGTACGCCGTCCTCTGGCGCTACTGATAAGGTCCATAAACATGCCAGAGGCTTTTTCCACGGGATGTGGAAACAATACTGCAATTAGAACCTCACCAATCTGCTTCGCAGTGAGCCCTCCACCCAGGAGGGCTTTTTAATATTCGGTTGAAGACAAAAAAATACCGGCTGTACCTGGCAGTACAACCGGCTCAGTAGCATCTAAAGAGATATGGGGACAATCTATATAACTATTCTTCTTCGTCTTTCTTTTCGCCGATGACTTCAGGTTCTTTCTGTTCTTCTTCTTCACCCTCAACACCTTCGAGGCCTTCTTCACCTTCCTCGCCTTCTTCCTCGGTCTTCTCCTTGACAACCGTGGGAGCGACGACCGTACAGATAGACAATTCGGGGTCGGTAATCAGGTCAAATTCCTCGGTTTCGAGGTCGCCGACATGGAGCGTGTCGCCGATCTGCATCTCGGTAACATCCAGATCAATCTTATCCGGTACTTTATTGGGTAATACGGAAATTTCGATTTCACGGCGAATCGGCTGCAGGATGCCACCCTGATTCTTGACACCATCGGGTACACCGACCAGATTGATTGATACCTGCATGTTCAGAGGTCTGTCGAGAGAAATAATTAAAAAATCGACATTTAACACATCGTTAGTGACCGGGTCAACCTGGACCTCCCTGACCAATGCTTTTTTGACTTTTTCTCCGTTGTCGAAATCGAGATCAACCAGGATATTCTGGCTGCTGGCCTTGGAAATCAGCTGATAGAAATCATAAGCGGCGACAGACAGGCTCATCGGATCATTTTTCTCGCCATATGCAACTCCGGGCAGTTTACCGCTGGCGCGAAGTTTACGCGCCAGGCTCTTGCCGGAGCCCTGCCTGGATTCTACTCTGAGTGTATTTACTTTCACACTGCACCTCGTGATTTAATTATCGAACAAAATCGAAATAGATTCTTTATTCGTGATCCGGCGAATTGCCTCGCCGAAGATCTCCGCAGTCGTCAGGACCTTGATCTTTTCCGAGAATTTTTTACTTGAATGATCTATTGTATCTGAAACGATCAAATGCTTGATAGGGGAAGCGTCGATTCTCTGCAGGGAAGTGCCCGAAAAAACGCCATGGGTACAGCAGGCATAAACATCCTTGGCACCGCCCTGTTCGATTACCGCGCGGGCGGCATCTACCATGGTTCCCGCGGTATCGACGATATCGTCTCTGATGATTACGGTTTTGTCCTTGACGTCGCCTATGATGTTGAGCACCTCAGATTTGTTCGGTTCGGGACGGCGTTTGTCAATTATCGCCAACCCACATTGTAATGTGTTTGCAAACGCTCTTGCCATCTTGATCGAGCCGACATCGGGAGTCAGCACAACGATATTATCCATGCGTTGCATCTGGAAATAGCGGTTGAAAATCCTGGAGGCGTAGAGGTGGTCGGAAGGGATATCGAAAAATCCCTGGATCTGGGAAACGTGCAGATCCATGGTCACCACCCGGTCGGCCCCGGCCGCCGTTATCACATTGGCCAGCAACTTTGCGGTGATCGCTACACGCGGCTGATCCTTGCGATCCTGGCGGGCGTAACCGTAGTACGGTATCACCGCTGTAATGCGGGATGCGGATGCTCTCCGGCAGGCTTCGATCATGATCAGGAGCTCGAGAATATTGTCGGAAGGCGGATTTGTCGGCTGGATAATAAAGACATCCGTTCCGCGGATATTTTCATTGATCCTGATGAATATCTCGCCGTCGGAAAACCGGTTGACCTCCCGCTTGGTGAGGGGAATACCGATATAGCGTGCGATCCTGTCGGCCAACGGAATATTGGCCGTACCCGTTATCAATTTTACAGTATCCGGCATAAACTGACCTCAAAGTTACAATACCATACCAAAAAGACCTCTCAATATATATATTAATTCGCAAAACGCAACTCAAAATTGAACATAAATCCGCCCTTAAATGGCCTTTTTTAACTGATTTTGTATCACTTTTGTCTTTTATACGTACGCATTGATTATGAATGGTGTATATTCAAACTTGCCGCTCTGAGATTGAGTGATTATAATTAGTAATTATATAAACCCGAGCATTACCTGAGGAGGATTGATGATTTCCAAGCCAAAGTTTATCCTGACAGCCTTTCTGCTGATTTCAGTGCTGGTGGTCAGCGCCTGTATCGAAGAACGGGCGGACCATTCCAATGGCGACGTTAAAAAGGCCGAACCGGGGCAAAAGCTCCTGACCGGTGATTATATTCCTGATATTGAGCGTTTTATGCAGATCGGGTATGTCAGTCGGGGGGCGATTTCCCGTGACGGATCCAGAATATTTTGTTCGCCCTCTTTTACCAATGTCAGCCAGTTATTTCGCTATGAGAAGGGCGAATGGCCCTACCAGTTGACCTCATTTGAAGATGGCATCTCCTGGTATACTCTCTCCCATGATTCATACCACGCGATAGTTGGAGCGGCTGTCGGCGGTGATGAAAATGCCCAGATGTATCTACTGGATACCGAGACCGGCAGGATTGAAAAACTGACCGATAATCCACAGGCCCGCTACGGCTCAGTGCTCTGGACTGATGATGATTTAAGTATCTTTTTCGCCTCCAATTTTGAAAACGGCCGTGACTTCAAGATCTACAAGATGAAACTGCCCGATGGTGACCCTGAACTTATCTGGGACAAGACCGGCTGGAACGGCCCGGTGGAACTCTCAGAGGACGGCAAGCTACTGGTTACATATACCGCTCATTCCAGCCGTAACAACGATTTCCTGCTTGTCAACCTCGAAACCGGAGAGGAGGAAGTCCTGACCCCGCATGATGGTGAGTACCTGTACAGCTCGATCAGCATGATGCCCGGTTTTAAGACAGCTTACATTACAACCAATAATACACCTGACGGTATTACCCGCGTGGCGAAACTGGATGTGGACACCAAAGAGGTCACCTTCCTCGATCCCGAGGAAAAATGGGAATGCGAGGGTGCCGGTGTCTCCGAGGACGGTCGTTACCTGTTCTGGCAGTTAAATGTCGATGGTTATGCCGAGCCGTATGTCAAGGATCTCAAAAATGATGTTATGCTGCCTCTGCCGGACCTGGACGGCATGTACACGTTTGGCGGAGTAACTGAAAACGGACGTTTCCTGTTCGGCTTCAACAATGCCAACAATCCGCCTAATTTTTGGATCTGGGACCCATCAACCGAAAATCTCGAAAAAATCACCGATGTTTCCACGATGGGGATCGATGTCAGCGAATTTATCGAGCCTGAACTGATCCGATATAAATCTTTTGACGGTCTCGAAATACCGGCTTTCCTATATACTCCCAGGGATTTTGAGCCTGGCAACCCGATTCCTTTTATTATGGATATTCATGGTGGCCCTGAGGGACAGTACCGCCCCTATTTCAACCGTCATTTCAATTATCTCCTGGCTCATGGATTCGGTATTATCGCTCCCAACGTGCGCGGTTCCGACGGTTACGGCAAAGAGTATCTGGATATGGACAACTACAAGAACCGTCTCAATTCAGTAGCCGATGCCGCTGAAGGAGTCAAGTACCTGATCGACAACGGCTACACGACTTCCGAGATGATGGGTGTCAAGGGCGGATCCTACGGCGGATATATGGTCATGGCGCTTATTACCGAATATCCCGACCTGTTTGCGGCCGCGTGGAATCAGGTCGGAATCGTCAATTTCGTGACTTTTCTGGAGAACACCGCCGAATATCGGCGCTATCTGCGGGAATCTGAATACGGTCCCCTCAGCGATCGCGAGTTTTTGAAATCGATCAGCCCGATCCATAAAGTCGATGTCATTAAAACACCGCTGATGGTGGTTCATGGTGAAAACGATCCGCGTGTGCCTGTCGATGAAGCTCGCCAGATCATCCGCGAACTCGAAAAACGCGGAGGAGTGGTTGATTCGCTGATCTTCCCGGATGAGGGTCATGGTGTCGCCAAGCTGGAAAATCGTCTACTGGTGTACCGCACGATGGTGGAGTTTTTCACCGAACACCTTAAAAAGTGATTTATATTCAGTTCGACTGATTGAATAAATCTTCACGACGCAGGTAGATTAAATGAACATATCATGGGTCTGCCTGCGTTTTATTTATGGCAGGCAGTTTTTGTTGACAGAAAGTGGATTATATGGCTAATATTAAAGTGGATAAATCCAACTTTCGTTAAATCCGAGGTGAAAATGTTTAACAAGATAATTGTGGCTTCGATCGCGCTTCTGGTTTTTACGACGATCGTCTGGGGATTCGCTGATTCTGTTGACAAGGCAAAAAGCGTTGCGGACTTAATCGAAGAAGTCGAATCCGAGGACAAGACTGAAAACGAACAGGGGTTGGTCAAGTTACTGGTGGTCGACGGTCCTATCGGGCCGATTACCGTCGATTATATCAATCGTGGTATCAAGCAGGCGGTTTTGTACGATGCTGACGCGCTGGTGGTGCTTTTGAATACACCCGGCGGGCTCAGCAATTCAACCTGGAAAATTACTGAAGCGATTATGAATTCGCCCGTGCCGGTGATAGTATATGTTTACCCTAAGGGTGCCCGGGCCGCCTCCGCCGGCGTTTTTATAACCTATTCCGCCCATATTGCGGCTATGGCACCGGCGACAAACATGGGTTCGGCTTCATCTGTCGCGCTTCAAGGCGATATGGACTCGACCATGTATAAGAAAGTCACCAATGATGCGGTCGCCAATATGCGTGCGGTTGCACGTGAACGTGGACGCAACGAGGAATGGGTGGAGCGCGCGATTCGTGAATCGGTGTCGATTTCCGATTACGACGCGGTCGATTCCAATGTAGTCGACCTGGTTGCCGAAAACATACCAGATTTGCTGGATCAGATCCATGGCCGGGAGGTCGAAGTCGATACCGGCACCGTTGTCCTGAACACCAAAAATGCCCGTCAGGATACGGTCGCGAAAACTTTTTCCGAAAAGATACTGCAGATCATAACCAATCCCAACGTGGCGATTTTATTGTTTTCCCTCGGAAGCCTGGGGCTGGTGCTGGAATTGTATAACCCGGGCGCGATTCTGCCGGGAGTCGTGGGCGGTATCTGCATCATACTGGCATTCTTCTCTTTCCAAACCCTGCCGATCAATTATGCCGGTCTGCTTCTGATAATGCTGTCGATTATATTATTTATACTCGAGTTAAAGGTACCCTCCTACGGAGTCCTGACCATAGGCGGGGCAATATCTCTGGCTCTGGGAGGTATTATGCTGATAGATTCACCTGAACCGTACCTGCAGGTTTCCAAATCCGTAATCGTCGCGCTGGTTTTGGTCTTTGTCGGATTTTTCGGATTTGCCCTGCGCTACATAATAAAAACCCATAAAAGCAAGGTCACTACCGGAAGCGAGGGCCTGATCGGGTTGACCGGACGGGTTGTACGAGATATTGATCCGGTCGGTATGATTCTAGTAGCCGGCGAGAGATGGCGGGCGGAGTCGTCTGAGAAAATTGAAAAAGATACCAAGGTACGCGTGGTCGAATCGGACCACATGACATTAAAAGTGGAAAAAATCGACTAATCATAATAGGAGGCTAAATGGCACCAGGATTGGCATTACCGATCACGATACTGGTTATCGTCTTTTTCATACTCCTGAATGCGATACGAATATTGAAGGAGTATGAACGCGGGGTAGTCTTCCGACTGGGCCGACTGGTCGGTACCAAGGGCCCCGGACTTATCCTTTTGATCCCCTTGATCGATAAAATGGTCAAGGTCAGCCTGCGGGTGGTTACCATGGATGTCCCGCCCCAGGATATTATCACCCGTGACAACGTCACGGTCAAAGTCAATGCAGTGATCTATTTCAGGGTTATGGATTCCGACAAGGCGATTGTGGCGGTCGAGGACTACCTGTTCGCGACTTCCCAGATCGCTCAGACGACATTACGGTCTGTCTGCGGTCAGGTCGAGCTGGATGATCTCTTGTCCAACCGCGAGGAAATCAACGCCAAACTGCAGGAAATTATCGACGAACAGACCGAGCCGTGGGGAATCAAGGTCTCCCAGGTTGAGGTCAAAAACGTCGATCTGCCAACCGACATGACCCGTGCGATCGCCCGCCAGGCGGAAGCCGAGCGTGAACGTCGTTCCAAGGTGATTCATGCCGAGGGTGAATTCCAGGCGGCTGAAAAACTGGTGGCGGCGTCGGAGATGATGGAAAAATCGCCGACCGCGATTCAGCTCAGGTTTTTGGGCACCTTAACCGAAATCGCCAGCGAAAAGAATTCGACTATCGTCTTCCCGGTCCCGATCGATATGATCAAGGCCTTTATGCGGCAGGGCGGAAAAGAAATCAAATAGTTTGATTCTTAACCTCGAGCCCGGAACAATCTCCGGGCTTTTTTATTTTATGTAATTTGGACTTGTTCGATCAAACCCGCGATTTTTGATCGCCTATCCTGTCAGAATGGAGTGATTTTTATGATAAAACCGGAACAGGCCTTTTTAGTTTTGGTAGATGTCCAGGGCAAACTGGCCAACATGATGCACGAAAAAGAAAAGCTGTATAAAAACTTACAGGTTTTGATTAAAGGCCTGCGCACTCTCGAACTGCCGGTCATCTGGGCCGAGCAGTATCCCCAGGGGCTGGGCGAAACAGTGCCGGAGGTAAAAGGGCTTCTGGAAGGGCTCGAACCGATTTCAAAAAATACGTTTTCGGTCGCCAGGCATCCAAAACTATATGAAAAGATCGAGGCCACCGGGCGCAGGCACGCAATTGTTGCTGGAATTGAATCTCATGTCTGTGTCTATCAGACTGTCGCTGATCTGCTGGAAAAAGGTTTCCAGGTTACTATCGTAGCCGATGCGATCTCATCGCGCACTGCCGAAAACCGCGAGATCGGACTCAGGCGGATGCAGTCCGACGGGGCTAAAATCGCTTCAGTTGAAATGCTGCTGTTCGAGATGCTGGAGGTAGCTTCCGGAGATAAATTCAAGACCATTTCAAAACTGGTAAAATAACAACGGGCATAAACTATCACACGAGGGGTACGCATGAAAACCAGAGAAGATATCATCAGGTTGATCGATGAAGAAAACGTTCACTACATCAGGCTGTGGTTTACAGATATACTGGGGCGACTCAAGGGTATGTCGATCACGCGCCGGGAGCTGGAGGATATCCTCGACAACGGACAGGGCTTCGATGGTTCCTCGGTTGAGGGTTATGTCCGAATCGAGGAGTCGGATTTGATGGCCTGGCCGGATTATCGCACATTTCGGATCATTCCCTGGGATATCTCGGGTGAAAAAGTGGCCATGATGTTTTGCGACATCAAGAATCCAGATGATACCCCTTACGAAGGCGATCCCCGCTATGCACTCAAGCGGATGCTCAAAAAGGCGAAAGATCAGGGTTACACATTCTATGTCGGTCCCGAAATGGAGTACTTCTATTTCAGCGACAGTGAACAGACTGCTGTTATGGACCATGGTGGGTACTTCGATTATGCCACGATTGATAAGGGCACAATTCTGCGCAAGATGGCCTGTCGCGCTCTGGAAGGACTCAAGGTTCCGGTTGAATGTTCCCATCACGAAGTCGCGCCCAGCCAGCATGAGATCGATCTGAAATACCAGGAAGCCCTCGTGATGGCTGATTTCTGCCAGCTATACCGCATGGTGGTCAAGGAAACCGCACTTCAAAACGATGTCTATGCGACCTTTATGCCGAAGCCGATGTTTGGTCAGAACGGTTCCGGTATGCATGTCCATATGTCTCTTTTCGAGGGTGAAAAGAACCGCTTTTTCTCACCCGATGATGAGTACAACCTGTCGGAACTGGCCAAGTCGTTCATGTCCGGCCTGCTTCATCATATCAAGGCTATCACTCTTGTCACCAACCAATGGGTCAATTCATACAAACGGCTGGTTCCCGGTTACGAAGCTCCCTGCTACATATCCTGGGGCAACCGTAACCGCTCGTCATTGGTGAGGGTGCCGATGTATCGTGTCGGCAAAGAGAAAACCACGCGGATTGAACTCCGTTCTCCCGATCCGGCCTGCAACCCGTACCTGGTGTTCGCCGTGATACTGGCGGCCGGTCTGGATGGTGTGGAAAACAAGTATCCCCTCCCGGATCCGATTGAACAGAATATCTTTCACATGACTCCCGAAGAAAAAGACCAGTATCAGATCGAATCACTGCCGTCATCACTGGAGAATGCTGTGCGCTCATTTGCCCGCAGTGACCTGATGCGCGAGGCTTTGGGGGATCATATCTTCGAATCCCTGATCGCCAACAAGATCGAGGAGTGGGACGAGTACCGGACTCATGTTTCCCGCTATGAGCTTGACAAATATCTGCCGAAACTGTAATATCGGAGCATGAATTTTGGCTCTTTGACGGCCACGGAAATCCATGAGCTGGTTACCTCCGGCCAGGTCTCCGTAACAGAGCTGACTTCGCAGGTTCTGGACCAGATCGACCGGCTGAACAGTTCGCTCAACTGTTTTATCAGTACCTGCAAGGATTACTCCCTGAAACTGGCCGAAGAGATTGAACGCAAGCTTACTGTTGGTGATAATCCCGGTCGGCTGGCCGGAGTGCCTCTGGCAATAAAAGACAATATCTGTGTCAAAGATCTTCCGCTTACCTGCGCCTCTGAGATCCTGGATGGCTATATATCGCCTTACCATGCCACTGCGGTTGAAAAGCTGACAGCTGAGGGTGCGATAATTGTCGGAAAGACGAATCTGGATGAGTTCGGGATGGGTTCCTCTAATGAATATTCTCGTTATGGTCGGGTTAAAAACCCGCTGGATCATGATCGAGTAACGGGGGGATCCTCGGGCGGTTCGGCGGCCAGTGTGGCGGCCGATCTGGTTCCAATGGCATTGGGTACCGACAGTGGTGGTTCTGTCCGTCAGCCGGCCTCGCTGTGTGGCATCTATGGGCTCAGGCCGACTTACGGTACGGTTTCCCGCTACGGTTTAGTAGAATTCGGATCTTCATTTGACCAGATCGGACCGCTGGCCCGTAATCTCACAGATCTCGAATTGCTATACTCCATAATCTCGGGATGCGACGAGCGCGATGCCACCTCGCTC
>WJMC01000212.1 GCA_014728145.1 Candidatus Zixiibacteriota bacterium
AACCTGGATCGCAACTGGGCCAGGAGGATGTTCAATATAGATCACGGCGTGTTCATTTCCGAGGTCCTCAGCGGATCTCCGGCCTGGCGGGCGGGTATCCGCGAGGGAGATATCCTGCTGAAGTTCGAGGGCTTCAGGATCATGAACACGACCCAGCTCAAAAACCTCATCAATGGTATGTCGCCCGAAAGCGAAGTAGAGGCTTCGCTTTTGCGCGCCGGCAAGATCGTTAAAGTGGAAATAGTCCTGGGGGCTTCAACAGTTACCGGCCAGAACTACAACAATCAATCTTATTCATCTCCGCCAGCGCGCGACAGCCTGCGAAGTAACAGGCCACGCTGACCGCTCTCGGTCTGCGATCTTCATTATACTCTGATCTTTTTAAACAACTTGTTGTTATTTAATGTATTGATAGTTGACAAATAAAATATATTTCGGATATATTACATCTTATGATTTAACAGGGTGACAGGGAATTTTAAACAAAATGGGTATGTGTCTATGTCCGAAACCAATCGCTATTTGATAAAGATCTCCGCCTGTCTGGCCGCGGCAAAGTTCAGACTGCTCAAACAGTTAATCAGCGAAGCGCTCGAAAATCGGGTGCCCCCGCAGAAAATTTATGAAGCCCTTTTGCAGGCTTATCTGTTTCTGGGATACCCCAAGGCCATTGAGGGTTTAAAGATATTGAGGGAGATCTGTGATAAGGACCAGAACTTCTCCCGTATCAACTTCTCGTTTCGGTACTGGTCGGAATGGAAGATTCGCGGTCGGGTGTTGTGCGAGAAAGTCTATGGCTCCAATTATCAAAAGCTGATGAACCGGATGAATGAAATCTCGCCCGAGATGGCGGAATGGATGATTGTCGAGGGTTACGGCAAAGTACTGGCACGCGGTGTCCTGCCCGGGGTGGTACGCGAACTCTGTTCGGTGGCGATTCTTCTGGTCAACTCGGATATCAACCAGCTTCATTCGCATATGCGCGGTGCCAAGAACCTCGGCGCTACCCGCGATGAAATCACCGAGGCGATGCAACTGGCGGCCGATTACTGCTCCAAGCAGAAACTGAACCGGGTCCAGAAACTGTTTAACATGATGTATAAAGAATGAGTGTATTGCAGAATTTTAAGACCCCGATAAGGGTCTTGGCCGCATTTTTACTTTTTGTCCTGCTGATCTATATTCTGATTACCCAGACTTCCCTCCCGGAGAAGCTTATCAATAAATATTTCCAGGCAATGCTGGGAAAAGATATAGGGCTGAAACTATCCATCGGAGACCTGGGCGGCTCCGTGATTTCTGATTTGACGTTCGATGATGTCTTCGTGGAGTATGAAATCGGCAGTACCATTTATCAGCTGGCTTTCATAGATTATATGAAAATAGAGTATTCACTCACTGATATATGGCGCAAGGAGTGGGTGATCCGAAAATTGCTTATCGACACGCTTGAGGCCAGCCTGCACGATGAAGCAGTAAGGCAGATAGCGGAAAGCACCGGGGGGGAGAGCGGTAAAGACAAAGGCGGTATCTCGTTCAATATTCGCCAGGTAGAATTACGCCATGGTTCTCTCAGGGAGTTACAGAGTGACAAGGATTACTACATCCAGAATCTCGATTTGTATTTAGGACTGGCGCGAAGAAATGATTCCATTGTGGTAGATATCGACACTGCAAGGGCGATATTCCCGCGTTTCGGGATGGAGCTCGACAGCCTGAAAGGTAAATACTCATATATTGACAACAGGCTTTTTGCCGACTCCGCTTTTATCTCCGCTCTTAATTCCAGGCTGTTTTTCGATGCTTCGCTTAAGGACTTCGATTCACTCAAATTCGATATGCTTGTGCATCGATCCAGCCTCGATCTGACCCGTATCGGCGCAGTCTTCGATGTTGATCTCGAGGGCAGTCTGAATGTGGACGGCGATCTTCATGGGCATAAGAAAAAAGTATCGGCCAACCTCATGCTCAATGGTGACCTGTTCGGCAAGCGATTCAAGGATATGCGCACCCAGATGGTCTACCATGACAGCAAATTGTATCTTGATCGCATCCGCGGTGGGGCGATAAATTCGAGCTTCGAGGGCAGTGGTATGCTTGACTTTGGAAACTCACCGAACCTGTACAGCTTCACCGGAAGAATGGAAAAATTCAATCTCAACAGCCTGGTTGAGAACTCATTCGAGACTTCCTTCAGTGGAAACCTAATTTTGGATGGACGCAGTTTTTCGTCCGATGATATGTCTTTGCAGGTCCGCATGAATCTGCAGGAAGGGTATTTCGATACATACCAGTTTGATTCAGCTTCTGGTGCGATCCAGATTTTTTATGATTCGCTCTTTTTCAGTAAGCCGCTGCACGTTTACTACGATAACGCCGACCTGACGGCCCGGGGCAAAATCGAATATTCGGGTCAAATTGATATCAGCGGGCAGGGCGAAATACCTGACATCAGGTTTCTGTCAAAGATGGTCAGCCTCCCGCAAATCGAGGGGAGCGGTAAGGGCTCATTCAGTTTTAACGGGCCTGTTGCTGATCCCGCCCTGAATGCTGACTTCAGCTCTGATTCTGTCACCGCGCTGGGATTTAAATCGGACAGCCTGGCTTTAAAACTCAGGTTATCCCGTTTTGCCAGCGCGCTCGAGGGCAGTCTGGAGATAATCGGGGGAAGCTATCATTTTGACCGCTTCGAGGGAGACTCCCTCTATACCGATGTGGTCTTTGATTCAAACCGTATAATCTTCGATACGTTAAACCTGTTTTCCCAGCGCGTCAACCTGCAGTCGCGCATGACCATGGAGTTTTCTGACAGCCTGACACAGATTACAGCCCCGGTGTTGAAACTGACAGTCGATACTTTCACTATCTCTGCTGAAAACCCGATCAGGTTCAGTATGGCGGATACGACCTGGAGCATCGACAACTTCGAGCTTCGTTCAGAAAACGGTTCGCTTTCGGCGCAGGGAAATTATTACGGTCCGGACAGCCTCGCCTTCAGCCTGACCTGCGACACTGTTAACCTTACGCCGGTGTTCGATTTCTATCTGCCCAGGCAGGGACTGGCGGGAACCGGGCGTTTCGAGGCCAGCCTCAAAGGCTCAATTTCTGCACCTCGATTCGACTTGAAAGGAGCGATCGATTCCGTTCGTTTCCAGGAACAGTATTACGGTCTGATGGACTTCGACATAGATTACAGCGATTCGACTTTGCATATCACAAGGCTCACTCTTGTAAGCGGTGAGAATTCGTCCTCGTTTTCCGGTACGATCCCGATCAACCTGGCATTTGAAGAAGTCGAAGAACGTATCATCGTTGATAGAGATATTAATATAGATATGGATGCTACCTCCACTCCTCTGTTCTTACTTCCAGTGGTTTTACCCGATGTCGAATGGGTTGAGGGTGAAAACAAGCTCGACATGATGCTCACCGGTCAGCCAAACAACCCCGAATTTTCGGGCAGTTTCAGGCTTCGCGACGGCCGGGTCAAGTTCTTCTATTTGCAGAATGTACTTGAAAAAGTCGATGCCGATGTCACGTTCTCAGGCCGTCAGTTGATTCTGGATTCGATTATCACCCGTGCAAAGACTGGCGGTCGAGCTGGATATGCAAGATTGACAGGAACTATTTCCCTCGAGCACCTCATGAAACCGGAACTTGATATCGAACTGGATGCCGGTAATTTCCCGTTTAAATATGACCTCGGCGATATCTCGGGTGAGATTGACGAGGCTTACCTGACGATCGAGGGCCAGGATACGATTTCAGTCCGGGGTGATGTTAAACTGCTCTCGTTTCGCTATGCCGAACCGCTTCAACCGGCGATCGAGGCAGAAGCTATTGCCGCCGCCGATACAGCCAATAAGTTAAACTACCATATTAACCTTACCGCACCCTCGAACTTGAAAGTAGTAAACAACGATTTTGACCTCGAGCTGGGCGGTGAATTGCGTATCTTCCGGGAAGGCGGTTCGATGAACTTCCTGGGCACGATGGAAACCATTCGGGGTAAATATTTTCTATTCAACCAGTCATTTACAGTCCTGCCGGGAGGAGAGATACGGTTCAACGATATCGATGAATTCAACCCGGAATTCCATATTCGTGTCGAAACCCGTATGACAGCGCAGGGTGAACGGCTGCGCGCCCAGTTTTTACTGACTGGCACATTGCGCGAACCACAACTGACAGCCACAGAAAATTCCGAAGTAGGCGACAACCAGTTTTTTGAATACATGTCATTTATGAGTACTGTCTCTGGCGGAGACACGACCAGCTCTCCGTTTACTGACAGGCTTCGACTGGGTGCTTCGGAGATGGCATTAAATAAAGTATCGCAGTATTTTGCCCGTAAAATCGGTGTCGAAACCCTGGAGATAAATCCATATTATGACGGCAGTGAACTGGACCTGGAATCATCTGAACTAAGAATCGGTTTTTATACCACCCCCAATTTGTATGTCTATGGTTCTACTCAGCTGGATTTTCGAGGCGCGGGTGAAGTTGGTTTTGAGTACCGATTCTCGAGGCATTTCTTTTTATCGGGGCAACGGGATGATCAGGACTTATATCATTTGAACATGAACCTGAACTGGGAGTTTTAGTGCGATTTCGTTTTGCGTGCATACTCACGTTAGTGCTTCTGGTATCGTATTTATCGGGCCTGCAAGCCTATGACCCCAAAGCACGCTGGTTATCGAAGAAGCCGATTGTGCAAAAGATAAATGTACACGGAAACGAGTATATACAAACCGGGCGCATCAAAGAAGAAATTGCGACCCAGGAGCAGGGCTTCTGGCAGAATATCGGCCTCAAGTCCAAAAATCGTCTGCGCAAGGACAGCCGAAATCTCGACGGCGCGGCTGTTAATTATCTGTATCGATCCCATGGTTACCTCGATGTCCAATACGAATTCGATTACAGCGTCGGTCAGGACAGCACCGCCATAGTTGATATATTTGTTGATGAGGGAGAACAGTATTATATTGACAGTATCGTGCTACCCGAAAATCTGGGCCGTAAAAAACAGCGAATTGAAAAATTAACTGACCAGCTCGATTCCGGAGATATCTACAATCCGTACAAAATCGACGCAGTCTCCGAAGCGATCAAGGGTGTCTACGCCAACCAGGGGCATCCCTACGCGAAGATCGATTTTGATCCTCGTGCGCGCGAGGGCGACAAATATCATCGCATAATAGTATTCTCAATCGACCCTGGTCCCCTGACGATCTTCGGTAAAATTCGTGTGGACAGCCTCAATCATACCAGCTCTCGAGTGGTCAAACGAGAATTGACCTTCAGGCCGGGAGACCTGTACAGCCGAAAGAAACTGATCGACAGCCGTCAGAGAATCTACTCCACCGGCCTGTTCACGTATGTCGATTTCAAAACGGATTCTCCGGAGGATTCGGTCGACACTTCACCTCGACTGGTGATCACCTGCAATGAAAAACAACCTCGTTTTGTGAGGATCAAAACCGGCGCGGCACAGGATACTATCTATGATCTCGTCTGGGACCTGGCATTTGAGGGCGGGAGCAGGAATATCGGCGGGATGGGGCGTAAATTCAGATTCAATCCGTCGATGACTTTCCAGGTCGTTTCGGGATGGCGTATCGTCGATGAGCAGTTCGGCTTTCACTACACTGAACCCTGGCCGTTTGGGCTCAGGATGCCACTTTCCTTTTCCTTTGTCTGGGAGCCTCGCCTTAGACGGTCTGAACAGAATTACAAGATAGAGACATTCAGGATATCGCTCAGCACAGCCCGTGAGACCGGACGACATACCCGTATCCGCAACGGTTTCGATTTTGAGAAGATAGATATTACCGGGGTCGCCGAAGATGATCTGGATGACTTCAAGCGAGACCAGGACATTACCGAAAGCCGCTCGGTATGGTTCGTGCTCGAACGTGATTCCCGCTTGAATATCTTCGTTCCCACGCAGGGATCGGTAACCCGTTTGGTAGCCCAGTTCTACGGCAAGATATTGGGAGGTGACAAGAATTTTTACAAGCTGGTGGGTGAATGGTCCAGGTACCAGCGTCTCGACCGCTGGGACATCTACGCCTTCAGGATTAAAAGTGGCTATGCCCGCAGTATGCTCGCAAGCGACTATATCCCGGTGATAGACCGGTTTTACCTGGGGGGCGCAAATTCTATTCGTGGTTATAAAGAGAACGCAGTCGGTCCCAAGGCTGAAAATGGAGATCCGACCGGGGGTAAATTCTATATTATTACTAATCACGAGATCCGCAGGCATATCATAGGTAAATTCTGGGCTTCCCTGTTTCTGGATGTCGGGCAGAATTTCGAGGATATCGACGCTTTCCGGTTTGAAAACCTGCTGGCGTCCGTGGGAATCGGTGTTCAGTACGTAACACCATTGGGACCACTCCGGCTCGATTACGGGCAGAGAATTGCCTGGAAGCGGGTCAACGGCGGCGGACGTTTTCATATAACGATTTTGTATGCCTTCTGAGGTGAACCTGAATGGAGACAGTTTATGTATAATGACCGTAATAAACCGATGATCGGCGTCACTATGGCGCTGGCGATGGAGGATCATCAGCCGGAAATCTACCCGGCCTACCGCTTTGAATTTCTTAAACAGCAGTACTATGAAGAAATAGAAAATCTGGAGGCGGTAATTCTACCTTTGCCGAACTCGATTCACACCAGCAACTCAGGATACTATATCGATTTGATCGACGGCCTGTTGCTGATCGGTGGTGAGGATGTCGGACCGGGACTCTATGGTGAGAAACCGTCGGAAAATATCCAGCAGGTAAGCCCCCGGCGTGATAATTTTGAACGCGAGATGATAATCCAGGCGGTCACCAGAAAGATCCCGATTCTGGGGATCTGCCGAGGTCATCAGGTTGTCAATGCTGTATTCGGGGGCTCTTTGTACCAGGATCTCAGCGAACGGGATGAAGAAACTTGGGACCACAGGCAGACACCGCAGAAGGATTTTAGCAACCGTCATAAAATCATGATCGAGGCTGATTCACATCTGGCTGAAATTCTGGGGCAGACAGAGATCGAAGTCAACAGCGGTCATCACCAGATAGTCAGGCGGATCCCCGAAGGATTGCGCGCGGTGGCGCGCACCGCTGATGGTGTGGTTGAAGCGATGGAAGGAACGGATGACAATTATCTCCTGACCGTGCAATGGCATCCGGAAGTCGAACCTGTGGATGAATTCAGCCACAAGCTGTTCCAGGATTTCGTGAAAGAAACGGTTAAATATAAAGGATCTAAATAGTTGCGGATTTGTCGCGAACAAAACTTTACAATTATTGTTCTTTTTTTATATTAAGGGCTTGGATAAAATCAACTTCTAATAGAGGTAGTGGTGTAATGCAGATATCAACAAAAGGCAGGTACGGTTTGAGAGCGGTTCTTGAGCTCGCTCGTCATGAACCCGACAAACCGGTTTCAACCAAAGAAATCTCGAACGCACAGAAAGTCACTGTTCCGTATCTGGAGCAGTTGTTTTTCAAATTGAAGAACAAGGGTTTGGTCAAATCGGTCAGGGGCGCCCAGGGCGGATATTATCTGGCTCGCAAGCCGGAAGATATCTCGGTCGGTGAAATCATCGAATGTCTCGACGGCGCGATTGAAATCACGGACTGCGAACATTCCGACGACCCGAATTCTTCCTGTATCGGTCCGGAAAACTGCCGTGCGGTTGGATTCTGGAACAGTATGAAAAAGATGATCAATGATAAACTCTATAACACCAGCCTTGCCGATATCATAAATTCAGACGGCTCTGAAAAGGCGATGGGGATGTCGTATGGCGAAGAGAATATATCTCGATCATAACAGCACTACACCGGTCGATCCACGCGTGATCGAGGCCATGTTGCCGTATTACCGCGAGTGCTGGGGCAACGCCTCCAGCCTGCATCAATTTGGCCGTCAGGCCAAGGCCGGACTGGAAGAATCCAGGGAAACCATCGCGAAAGTCTTCAACTGCTCACCAGATGAAATCTATTTTACATCCGGTGGAACTGAATCCGACAATTTCGCGATCAAGGGTACCGCCTATGAGTACAGCGACAAGGGTAAACACCTGATTACCTCGAAAATCGAGCACCCGGCGGTATTGGAATCTTTTGAATTTTTGGAAGAGCAGGGTTACGAGACGACTTATCTTTCGGTCGATAACCACGGTTTTGTCGATCCCGATGACCTGAAAAAGGCGATACGTCCGGATACAATCCTGGTTTCAATCATGTATGCCAACAATGAGGTCGGATCGGTTCAGCCCATCAAAGACCTGGCCTCGATTTGCAAGCAGAAGGGTGTGATATTTCATACCGATGCTGTTCAGGCGGCGGGTAAAATCCCGATCGATCTCGCTTCCGAACCTATCGATTTGATGTCGACTTC
>WJMC01000213.1 GCA_014728145.1 Candidatus Zixiibacteriota bacterium
GGATCCAGAGTACATATACCCCGGCCCGCCAGCGGATTTGAACGCTTCTGATCGTTAGTCGTATATGTAGTGTAGTATCATTTTTTATTATTATAGTGAGATACAGGAACTTATTGAATTAGGGCACACGTTCCCATTGGTCGCCCGCAATGACAGAATCATGTAAGAAAATCGTCAGGTGACAATTCAGACACGAAGACTGAATCATCACCTGACGGCACATATGATTAACCTTCCTGACGATTCTCTAATTTCGGAGAGTTTTAGCTACTGTAAGTGAATCAGTACTTGACCGCTTTATGGCTGGAGCTGAAGGATTCGACGAAATCGCTGAGCGCATTAGCCATCTCACGGGCCGAGTGATAACGGCTGAGCGGGTCCTTTTCGAGCGCATTGGCAACCACATGATCCAGGAGCGGCGGTACTTTATCATCGATCTGTGAGGGTGGAGGTGGCTGATGATTCAGTATTTTTACTATCAAGCTGGAGATGTTTTCTCCGGTAAACGGTTTCTCGCCGGTTAACATCTCATACATCATTACGCCCAGCGAGAAGATATCCGAAGACTTGGTGACATCTTTACCGTTTAGCTGTTCGGGCGAAATGTAATTCGGCGTGCCCATTGCGATTCCGGTTTGGGTCATATTCGATGATTCCAGGTGAGCGATGCCGAAATCCATGACCTTGATATAGAAATTCTCCAGCACCATGATATTGGCAGGCTTGATATCGCGATGGACCACATGGCGTTCATGGGCATATTCAAGCGCGCCACAGATCTGCATAATCACTTTGGCGGCAATCTTGAAATTGAAACTGGTTTTGCGTTCAATGATTTCCTCAAGCGTGCGGCCCTCGAGATACTCCATGGCGATGTACTGGATATTCTTATCCTGGCCGACATCGTAGATGGTCACGATATTCGGATGAGAGAAGTTGCCGGCCGCCTTGGCTTCCAGCATGAATCTCTGGCGCAGTTCATCGATCTCATCCGGGTTGGCCAGTTTATCGAAACGGATCGTCTTGAGAGCGACCGGGCGACCGATAGCAGGATCCATGCCCTTGTAAACAGTGCCCATAGCACCCTGTCCGAGCACATCGATAATTTTATAGCGTCCGAATTCCTTGGGTCGACCGGCTTCATCGAAAGAAATCTTGATCTCGCTACTGGAATCATTGGATAGGTCAGGGGCGTTTGGTTCGGGTTCCTCGAGATTCAGTGGCTGAGACTCAAACGAAAGTTCATCGGAAGATTCATCGGAAGCAGAAACCAATGGTTGATCGGCATCGATAACCGAATGATCATCATCGGACAGTTCGACAGTATCGACGAATTGTTCATCCAGGTTACCACTTTCCACCCGTTCGGTTTTGGGTGGGGGTTCATTGCTTTTAGCCTTTGTGTTTTCAACCGGCTGACTGCCTGTGATCGGACGGGATTGATTGGCACGTTTCTTAAATGGTTCATCGCCGGATTTTTTCTCTGGATGTTTGCTGGCGGAGGAAATCATCTCGTCGATCTGGCCAGCTTCCCGGCTGACATCGTAATTTTTCAGGCGCAACGGTTTGGGTTTTTTCTCCTTACTCTTCATCAACGGCGCTACGGCCATGAAGAGGGCTATTTCCAGCATAGCATAAAATGATTTCGAAATTATATCGAATGTCGAAAACAGCAGGAAGTTGATATTGATAATCACGAATAGAGAAACCATCAGGATGACGAATCGATACATCAAGGTTACGCGTGGAATAATGAAAGCGCAGAACAGGCCGATGCCCAGGATCAACAGGATTTCGAGAGTAGCAGAGGAACTGAGCGAATGGATCACATTGCCCTTGATGATATTCTGCACCACTGTCGCCAGTTTCTGGCCGGAGGTATATTCTTTAGAGACCGGTGTCCGGAGCTTATCATATTGACCTGTGACTGCCAGGTCAACTATGACCAGTTTGCCGGCCAGTTTATCGACCGGAATCTGCCCTTCCCACAGATCACGAATCGAATAGTTGGGAAAAACGTCTGATTCACCGAGATAGTTGATTCGCAGTCTTCCACTGTGATCGACAGGAATCTCCTTGTCTCCAATAACTATCGAGCGAGAAGGATTATAAATGATGTTTTCTGGACGATCCCGCAGATAATAGGCCGCGAGTACGAGTTCGCTGGAAGGGTAGATGTTGTTTTCATACTTGACCACAAGCGGTTGCCTGCGCACGAGATTATCCTGGTCGAAATAGTTTACTTTCGCGCCAAGATAAGCCGCCGAGGCGAAAAACATTTTTTCCGGCATTTCGATTCTGCCAGCCAGGATCACCTGGTCACTGCTGATCACGTTTTTAGTACGCAGGGCGACATCACTCAGTTGTTTGGGTGCACTGTTACTGCGGGGAGTGCGCCGGGCCGGCATGACGTCGTAGGGTAAAATGATATTGCCGGACTGCATGATGTTTTCAGCCAAAAGCCGGGAATTTCCGGAAATATAGTCCTCGACCTGGTTTTCGAGCTGGAAATTGAGATATACCGCCAGGGGCTGGTAATACTCGAGCGCTTCGATCATCTGCGCCAGGGTATGGTTTGACCAGGGCCAGTTGCCGAGGTAATCGACCGATTTGTCGTCTATGTTCAAAAGGACGATATCTTCACCGGCAGCCTGGTCACCGCGGAACGAGAACATGGCGTCCTGAATACTGTTTTCCACATTTTCGAATACCGGCATCTGTTCCAGAGACAGCGCGGTGATCAGAAGCGTGATCAGCAGATACAGGACCAGTCCCGGGTGTTTGCGGACAAACGATTTTTCCGGATTGGTCTTTATGAATTCCTTTATCGATGCTGGCAGTTTCATGATCTATTTTCCGGAACTCAGGCGGTCGACCAGGTAACCAGGCATATTGGCCTCCCTCATCTTGGCCTGAGCAGAAGCCAGGTCATATTCAACTCGCCTGTAGCTGATTTCATCTGTTTCACTGTCGTAAACCATGTAGCAGGCCCTGGGGTCACCATCACGCGGTTGACCGACCGAGCCCACATTTATAATATATCGGCAATCAGGGTCTAAAACCATAGTCTCTTCGCGTCTTTGTACAGCACGTTTATCCCCATGTTTTTCAACGATTACCGGCCTGTGGGAGTGGCCGATCAGGCAGACCTGAGTGTTGAAGCTGCCGAAATTTTCTTCGGCATCTCCCAGAGTTAAAATATAGCCCCAGCTCTGTGGATCACGCGGAAGCGCATGGACCATAAAGAATTTGTCAAATTCGGCTGTTACATCGAAACTCTTTAGAATATTGAAGTTTTCTTCGGCGATCACTTTGCGTGTGTGATAAAACGACTTCTGGGCGTATTGGTTGAAATATTCAGGTGAGAGAATCCCGATCACAGCGGCATCGTGATTGCCCAGAATCCTGATTTCGCAAATCTCTTCGATTTTTTCCACCACCAGGTTGGGATCAGCACCGTAACCGACAGCATCGCCCAGAAAAAAAAGCTTGTTCAGTCCCTGGCCTTCGAAATCTTTGAGGCAGGCGGACAGGGCTTCCCAGTTTGCGTGAACATCAGAAAAAAATCCGATTTTCATCAAACAGCCTCGATAAATTTGAAGAACTGCTTTCCGATCTGGACCAGATCATTGTTTTTTAGATCATAGCGTTCGACCGCTTCTCCGTTGACCTTGACATGGCCCTGGCGTGCCAGGTTGACCAAAGTGTGGGTCATTCCACTGCGCTCGATTTTCGCGGCCATCTTGGGAGCGAAAAATCCGCCAATCTTGATCTGACACAGTTCGGTCTTGCCGATCATGTTGACATCCTGGTCGAGCGGGTATTCGTTTTTTTCACCCTTGTTATCCACCCCCACCAGTACGGAACATCCCAGGCGGGAAGTTACCTCGCGCTGAGAGCGGTCGTTGGCCAGCCGATCCTGTTGTGCCTTGGTCTGGAGGATCATGGTTCCATCCATGTCGGACAGTTTTTCCTGGGAGAGTTTAGCAACGTTAAAAACCAGGTCGTATTTGCCGATCGAAATCCTGTCCTGGTCGCGCAGGTTTTCCTCGGTAATCTTGCGATCATTGACGAAAGTTCCGTTCAGGCTGTCATTGTCGATAATCAGGGCGCTTCCGTTGTCGATCTCAATTAAGGCATGTTTGCGAGAAACGCCGCGATTGTCAAGAACAATGTCATTATCCGAAGTTCTTCCAATCGAAATGCGGGGCTTTTCGGTGACAACCTTCTCTATTACCCGATCATCATACTTAACGATAATCTCTGGCATACAAGCTCCTTTAATACCAAGTAGTGCTTTGTCTTACAGGCAGATTGGGCTTGCCTGCAGGAGATCGTACAATTATATTGTCGGTATGTGCGCCAAAATGTTAAGTCTAAAGGGCAAAGTTGTTTCGGCACCGCTGGCAAATATTTCGGGCTCGGCTTATCGCACTATCGCTCGAAGGTACGGTGCGGCAATGGTTTATTCAGAGATGATCTCCGTCGACGGGCTCGTCCGTGCAAATCGGAAGACGTTGGCTATGTTGAAGATGAGGCAAATGGAGAGGCCCTTGGCAGTTCAGCTTTTTGGACACAAACCTAAACTGATGGCTGAAGCGGCCAAAATCGTCGCTGATTGCGGAGCGGATATGATCGATATCAATCTCGGTTGTCCTGCTAAAAAAGTGGTCAAAAATGATTCCGGAGCGGCCCTGGTTAAAAACCTGAAGCTGGCTGAGGATGTCATCTCCGCGGTCGTGCAAGCGACCGATCTTCCGGTTTCGGTCAAGTTTCGCCTGGGCTGGGATCATGACAATCATAACTTCCTGGAAGTCGGCAAGATAGCTGAATCTTCCGGAGCCGTTTGCGTGACGCTTCATCCACGCACCCGTTCCGATGGCTTCAAAGGCCACTCCGACTGGTCGAAAATCGCCGAGTTGAAGCAATCAATCGATATTTCGGTAATCGGAAGTGGAGATATCAGTACTCCCACAGATGCTTCCCGGATGATCGAGCAAACCGGGTGTGACCTGGTTATGATCGGCCGGGCGGCGATGGGCGCGCCCTGGATATTCAAGCGGGTAAATCAATATCTCGAACAGGGGTACGATCCGGGTGAGCCTGAGCTTCCGGATAGAATTGATATTATGCTTGAATTTGCACGTTTGATGATCGAGGATTTCGGGGAACGTTCAGCCTGCCTGAAAATGCGTAAACATCTGGCCTGGTTCACCCGGGGATGGAAACATGCTTCCAGTTATCGACCCCTCATGTTCGCTGTTGAAACTTATGATGATATTGTTAACCTTTTCGAGCGCTATCTCGAAAACATCGACAAGGTGGCCTGATGGACGGCAGTTCTCTCAAGGATCTTCTTAAAAAATTCAAACAGGGTGACCTCAGTGAAACCGAATTAATCCGCAGGCTCAAGGTTCAGCCCTATGAAAACCTGCAGTTCGCCCGTCTGGACTATCATCGCCGTCTCCGCACCGGTCTGCCGGAGGTGATCTTTTGCGAGGGTAAATCGGCTGAACAGGTGATCGGTATCGTAGATCGGATGGTGGCCGATGATCAGCCGGTTCTGGCTACACGCCTGAACCCCGAGGTGTCAGACCAGCTAAAGAGCAAATATCCGCAGGGAAGAGAAAACCTCGAGGCCCGTACTTTCGTTATAAAGAAAAAAACTAAAATCAATACTGATGACGTTCCTGAGGTCTGCGTGATCACCGCCGGAACTTCCGATATTCCGGTCGCCGAGGAATCCCGGGAGACTCTCGAGTTTCTGGGTGTGATCACCGCACCGATTTACGATGTCGGTGTGGCCGGGCTTCATCGCTTCCTGGGCGAAGAAGAAAAATTGCAGGAGGCTATGGTGCTGATAGTTGTTGCCGGTATGGAAGGTGCGCTGGCCTCGGTGGTGGGTGGATTTTCCGGCAAGCCGATCGTGGCCGTGCCGACTTCGGTCGGTTATGGCACTTCCTTTTCTGGCCTGAGCCCGCTATTGTCGATGCTCAATGCGTGTTCTTCAGGAATCATGGTGACCAATATTGACAACGGTTTCGGGGCGGCCTGTGCCGCCTTCAGGATTGTGAGGATGGCCAAGGAGAAATATGAAAACCCTGATATTTGATCCATTTGCCGGGTGTGCAGGGGATATGGTGCTCGGTGCGCTGGTTTCAGCCGGTGTCCAATTTGACGATCTCAAAAAAGAACTCAGCAAACTGCCGTTGAAGAATTATGAGCTCGTAATGGAGCAAACCGAGCGCCATCATATCGCCTGCGTTAAAGTCGATGTGAAGATCGGTCATGAGCACGCCCATCGACATCTCAAAGATATCCATGAAATAATCGACGGGGCAAAGATCAGCCCGCAAGCGGCCAATAACGCCAAAAGAATCTTCGCCCGTCTGGCGCAAGCTGAAGCCAGAGTTCACAACAGCACGCCGGAAAAGATTCATTTCCACGAGGTAGGCGCGGTCGATGCCATCGTGGATATAGTCGGGAGCTGTATCGCTCTCGAACTTATGGGTGCTGATGAAGTCCTCTCACGGCCGATTTCTCTCGGGAGCGGATTCGTCGAGGCCGCCCATGGTAAGATACCACTCCCCTCACCCGCGACCTCCGAGCTGGTGCGCGGATTCCCAGTCGTTTTTCGCGATGTCTCCAATGAGTTGACTACCCCGACCGGCGCGGCTATAATCACAACCCTGGCAAAACCGCTCAATCAGCTCGAACAATTTGAGATCGAGGCTGTCGGTTATGGTGCCGGAAGCCGTGACTTTCCCGAGTTGGCTAATATGCTCAGGCTGTTTGTGGCGCAAAAAAAAACTGATCTCCAGTCCGACCGAATCCTGCGGATCGAGACTAATATCGATGACATGAACCCGGAGATTTATTCTTTTCTGGTGGAAGGTTTGTTCGAACTGGGGGCGCGCGATGTTTTCACAATCCCCGTCCAGATGAAAAAAAACCGTCCGGGCACGCTTTTGACCGTGATTGCTGATCCGGAAGGCAAAGACAAGCTGTCGGAATTCATCTTCGCTAACTCGACCACTTCGGGGATACGCTTCGATCTTATGGAGCGAGTAAAGCTCAAGCGTGAGATAATTGAATTCGAGACTTCCTACGGCAGACTGGATTGCAAGGTTTACCAGTATGATAGACGGCGCAGGTTTTATCCCGAGTATGATGAGGTTAAAAGGTTGGCAATCGAGCACAAAATGAGTATAATAGACCTTTACAAGGATCTGGAAATCGAAATCAATCAGATAAAGGAGTAGAGATGGCTGAAGGAATTTGGATCTTCGCGCAACAGAAAGCGGGTGAACTTTCAGGAGTTACCTACGAGCTTTTAGCCGCCGCTCAAAAGCTGTCGGAAGCCAAAAAATCTGAGATAACCGCAGTGTTGTTCGGTTCCGGTATGGATGATGTCGCCTCTGATCTTTTCAAGTATGGCGCGGACAAGGTGGTCTATTACGATCATCCCGAACTTATGCAGTTTCATGATGATGCTTATTCCAATCTTCTGGCCGACCTGGTCAAAAAGAATCCGCCCGAGGTTCTCCTGGGAGCGGCCACTTTCTACGGTAAAGCGCTGTTCGCCCGCCTGGCTTCTCAACTCGAAGTCGGCCTGGCAGCTGATTGCAACGGTCTGGCGATAAAAGAGGATGGTTCCCTGGTCGCAACCAAACCTGCTTATGGTGGCAATGTCTGGCTGACAGTTGTCTTCGACGACAGTCGTCCGCAGATTGCTACTATTCGTCCCAAGGTGATGCCCGAAGCTGATAAAGATGATTCCCGCTCGGGAAGCCCGGAAAAGCCGGATGTACCGACCGATTTAGTGGCCAGCAAGGCCAAGATCAAAGAAAATGTTGGAGCCGGCGGGGGCGGAATCAACCTGACTGAAGCTGACGTTATCGTCTCGGGTGGCCGAGGCCTGAAAGCGCCCGAACACTTCAAGCTGATCCAGGAGCTCGCCGATGCTGTCGGAGGTGCTGTGGGAGCTTCACGAGCGGTGGTCGATGCCGACTGGATCGAGTACTCTCACCAGGTCGGACAGACCGGTAAGACGGTCAACCCGAAACTATATATCGCCTGCGGGATCTCGGGCGCGATCCAGCACCTGGTAGGTATGCAGTCCTCCGGTACGATAGTGGCGATTAACCGCGATAAAGACGCGCCTATCTTCAAGGTCGCCAACTACGGTATCGTAGGTGACCTGTTTGAAGTCGTTCCGGCTATGACCGAGAAATTCAAAAAAGAGCTCAAGTAATAGTTTAAATTGAACATAAGTCGAGCCGGCAGGTTAATAGTAACAGAGTTATGAAATTTATACTTAAAGTCATTGTTTATTCTGTTCTGATAAACCTGGCCGGCTTTGCTGTTCTTTTCGCGCAGGCCGAGAAACGGGAAAGCCTGGATATCTCCGCTTCATTTGGTAATGAGGTCTTCTCAGGGTTTACTCAGTATGAGCTGGATATCCCGGTATTCTCCGAGGACGGTACTGTCCAGCTCGGTACCGGCCATTCCCGCCTCAAATTCCCCTATTCGAGTTACATGACCGGCGGATATGTCAATTTGGAGTATTACGGATTCCAGTTGAATGTCGGTTTCTGGGGGCAGTATCGTTCCCAGGTCGAGAAGTATTTCGAGGATTTCGACTGGCTCACCAGCGCCGACGAGGACCAGCGCCTGGCCTACGGCCGGGCGGAGCCGGATCCGGAACTCGACTACTGGGAGATTGAGTTCAGCTACAATTTCAGGCTGGCATCGTTAAATTTGAGACCGATTTTCGCCTACCAGAGGCTCAATGCCGAATTTTATGCTAAAAACCTTGAGCAGACCTGGTATGTAGATTTAAATGACGGCACTATATACGATCCTCCCCGGCAGAGCGCAGTGCCCGGAAACGTTTTGTACTACGAACAAAACCTGGATTTGCCGTATCTTGCTTTCGGAATCGGCTATGAGGCCTTCAAAGATCGCCTCAATCTCGAGCTTGTTTTGGGGGGCACATTTCTCGCCAGTGTCGAGGATTATGACGATCATATAATCCGCAGCGATTCCCTCGAGGCCTGGAACAGCGGTGACGGAGGCACAGGTGTGCTGGGCGGTCTGAATATCGACCTGAATGTGTTTGAGGCTTTCTGGGCCGGAATTGATTTATCCTACCAGGATTACACTATCGATACAGACGGGCTCCAGCGCTATCGCGACGATGACAACCAGGTCGTTTTGGCCAATACCGATACCGAAGTTCGCGGAGTCATCCGTGCTGTCAGGGTGACGATATCATATTTCTTCTAATACAATTTCTGCCAGAAAAAAGCCGGTCAAACTTGACCGGCTTTTTTGCTTATATGGTCTATCTTTCACAGGGTGGTGGACCGTATGTGAATATGTAATTGATCATATAGGTGGCATCGGATACATCCACGGTGGCATCACAATTGTTGTCGCCGTTCATTAAAAAAGGCATCGGTTCCGGGCCTTCGCGGAAGACGTAGTTCATCAACCAGACCACATCGGAGATATTCAAAGTACCGTCGTCATTGGTGTCGCCGGCGATATAATCCCCGAAACAGGTTACCCGCGCGCGTGTCATACTCCTGCCGATATGGCTGGAATAATCTACACAGAATGCTGAAACGTAATAGGAACCATCGTCTATTCCACTCAGATCCCAGCTGAATGTCAGGCCGTCGCCCGGATTGAAGTCGGATCCGAGGAAAGTTTTACTGGCCGGATCATTTTTGGGATAGAGTCCCAGTGCCAGGTCGACCACCCGGTAAGAACCGTTGTAATAAACCTGCGGATAGGGTTCGAACAAGAACTCAGCGGTCACAGTCGAGCCGGTTTTAGTATCGTACAGTGCGGCCGAATGCGAACCGTCGGAATTAGTGTCGGCGACGAATTCCTCGACACCGAGCCAGATACCGTAGGGCTCACCAATAGCCAGCATCACACAGCCCTGGCGGTAGCCGATGATCTTGTCGATAGTTTGGGCATCCAGGTCAGTGATCATGTCAAAGACAAAAGCGGATCCCTTGCGGTCGAAATACTCTTTTATCGAGTAAATGAAGTTATCATCCTGGGCTCCCAGATTGGCGCGAAGTTTCATAGAGTCGGCAAGTTCCTCCACGATCTGGCGGTCAGTCAGGATTGAACCACCGTCATAGATAAGGTCGGTGTACCCGCGTTCAGCGAATTTACGGACCATCGCGGCCACTACCGTGGGGGCGTTATAGAAATCGCCGAATTCGCCTGAACTGTAATAATTGCCATCCAGCGTATCACCGTCGGTGTCACCGTAGCGTGACTGCATCAATGCTGGAAAGTCGAATACAACTGTTTCGGGTGCGGAGCGGTACTCGAACTGAACGTAATTGACATCCTCATCGCTAACATCGACCTGGAGCATGACATTGTCGCAGACCTGCCCGTTCCAGACGGGCGTGCTGAAGGTCGGTTCGATCGGGGTGTTGTCGAGATAGATATCCATGGTATCAGCGAACTGATCACCGCCTGTAAGGTGCAGGTTAGCGGCAATTTTATACCATCCCTCCGGCAGGGTGCTGATATCCCAGACCGCCGAGTAACCGTCCTGGTAGGAGGTGGTCGCTACCGAGTTACGCAATGAGACCGAGTGATTGTTGTCTGTACCGATAGTCATCCAGCCGGTTGAAGGACCATAGTAGTCAAATTGCGTGTGTGAATAGTCGAGTGTGTCAGTAATCTCTGCCAGGCGTATATAAACCTGGTCGGATTGTGTGGTGCTGTCCTCTGGCCAGATCAGGTCGAGTTCTGCCTGGGAAGGCGATGATCCGCCTCCGGTTGTACCAATTGAATATAAGGCCAGGTTGCCGGGAAAAGTATAGTACGGGTTGTCGACCAGGTCGACATAGCCCTCCCCCCAGTTATTCCAGTTTACGCACATATATGGATCGTTGTCGACGATCAGCTCAGGATTCATCGAGGTAACGTCTGTGGCAAAATAGAATCCGCAGAAGTATGGCCCGTTGACGGTAACAGGTTCATTGAACGGTACCCATATCAGGTACAGGCCGGGATCGACTATTTCATAACCGAGCTCATCGGATATCCCCAGGATATTGCCCGGGAATGGGCAGTTCTCGGTGGACTGGACTGAATCGAGAGACTCGACATCGACCGATACCCAGAGCGTTCCGGCGGCATTGATATTGAGCTCCATCGCCACGGCCTCGACAGCGAACGGGTAAGTACAGCCCGGGTCGACCACTTCCGGCACCTGGTAGGTCTTGAAAATTTCATCGCCGACCAGCCAGGAGCTGACCGCCCAGTAGGAATCACCGGCCATACGGATGGAGCAGGTGACCTCGGAACCATCGCGAAGCTGTTGCTCGTAGTCATAATCGAACGGATACAGCATCTGCGGAATGCCGTTAATCTGCCGGGTCGATCCTGCGGACTTGATATCCTCGGCGATCAGGTCGGCGGACATGAATAACAGGGCAAACAATACAAAAATGAAGCTGATTTGTCTGAACATAGGCAGTCCTTTGTTGGATATTATTTTAATAATAATATCGTAAGAATGGGGGGATTGCTTTAGAAAGAGGAGATCTGCAACAGATGAGTTCAGATCATATAAATCAGGCGAAAAGCTGCTGGATCAGCTCGCGACGGATGCGGTTGAATTCCGAGGCGGGAGGTAAAATCTGCCGGTAAATCTGCATTGCCTGCCTGGCTTGCCGGATTTCGGCAAAGACCTGTTTCAGTTTGGGTTCAGCTTTGAGCATACTTTTGAACTCTCGCTCTTCTGCAGGCGACATCTCACCGTCTAACAGACGGTATGCCGCCTGAACAAAATCGGGAAAGGCTTTGGGCATAGCGACCTTCCTTAATTATCTGTAATCTTTTAAGGCCTCGCGGAGCTTAAGACGGGCCATGTGCAGGTTCGACCTGAC
>WJMC01000214.1 GCA_014728145.1 Candidatus Zixiibacteriota bacterium
GCGCTGCACATTCATGACATCGTCGAAATCCAGCAGGCGCTTTCGAATCGAGAAGTTTTCGGTCTCGACTCGTTTCTGCGCGCCTTCGATCGCCTTGGAGACACGCGGATGCTCAATCGCTTCACCATCCTCGAGTCCCAGGAAATTAAGGACTCCGGTCAGGCGGCTGACACCGAACAGGCGCATCAGATCATCCTCGAGAGAGATGAAAAATCGTGATGATCCGGGATCACCCTGACGGGCCGAACGGCCACGCAACTGGCGGTCGATACGGCGTGCCTCATGGCGCTCGGTAGCGATTATATGCAGTCCGCAAACCGGCTCTTCGCGGCAGTCATATTTGTCGCGCAGGGGACAGACTTCGCCGTACTCGGGATTTTCAATGATCGAACAGTTGGGATGTTTGAGAACTCCCTCGCCAAGCTTGATATCGGTTCCGCGACCGGCCATATTGGTGGCGATAGTTACCGCACCACTGCGACCGGCAAACTGGATGATTTCCGCCTCACGCTGGTGCTGTTTGGCGTTCAGGATTTCATGCTTGATGCCTTTGCGCTTGAGCATGCGCGATATGGTCTCGCTCACATCGACCGAGACAGTGCCCACCAGGATCGGCCTGCCGATCTCGTGGAAATGCTCGATCTCTTCTATAATGGCGGCGTATTTCTCGCGCTTGGTGCGATAGATCACGTCGGTGTAGTCGATCCGTTTCACAGGTTTGTTGGTCGGAATCACGACCACATCGAGTTTGTAGATATCCCAGAATTCGCCCGCCTCGGTTTCAGCAGTACCGGTCATACCGGCCAGCTTGTAATACATGCGGAAATAGTTCTGTAAAGTGATCGTGGCAACTGTCTGTGTCTCGCCTTCGATTCGGACTTTCTCCTTGGCTTCGATGGCTTGATGGAGACCATCGGAAAAACGACGGCCGGGCATCAGGCGACCGGTAAACTCATCCACGATGATAACTTTGCCGTCCTGGACCACGTATTCGACATCTTTTTCGAATAAGCTGTATGCTTTCAAAAGCTGGGTAATCGAATGCAGCTTCTGTGATTTGGCGATATGCTGTTTGTAAAGTTTGTCCTTGGCTTCGATTTTCTGCTCTTCATCCAGGGAATCATCGTTGTCGATTCCCACCAGCCCTTCGGCGATATCGGGAACTTCAAACAGCTGTTTGTCGGTTGGATGGAGTTCATTAAGGCCCATCTCCGAGAGGGTCACAGAATGATCCTTCTCGTCGATCGCGTAATAAATCCTCTCATCGATTTCATTGAGATTCTTCTTATCGCGCAGGATGGCTGATTCGACGTTCGTGACCATGCTCTGGTGATCGGGGACCTTCATGATCTTCATGAAGCGCTTGTTTTTGGGTGCCGCCCGGCGAACCGTAAGGAGATCATAAGCGGCATCGTCGTAATTTTCCTCTTTAAGTGCTTTTTCAGCCTGATTCAAAAGGCTGGTGACCATCATCGACTGCTTCCTGTTGATCTGCTCGACTAAGGGTTGCATATCGCGGAAGGCCTGATCGATCGTCGACTCGACCGGTCCGGATATGATCAATGGTGTCCGGGCCTCATCGATAAGGACACTATCAACCTCGTCGATGATTGAGTAAAAATGTCCACGCTGACGATTGTCCTCGACACGCCAGCCCATGTTGTCGTGCAGGTAGTCAAAACCGAATTCACTGTTGGTACCGTAGGTGATGTCGCAGTTGTACTGCTCACGTCTTTGCTCCGGATCCTGGCCATGCTGGATCACACCGACGGTCAATCCCAGAAACTTGTAGACAGCGCCCATCCACTCAGCGTCACGACGCGCCAGGTAGTCGTTGACGGTGATCACATGAACTCCCTTGCCGACCAGCGCATTGAGATAGACCGGCATAGTAGCTACCAAAGTCTTGCCTTCGCCCGTCGCCATCTCGGCAATCTTGCCCTGGTGCAGTACCACTCCACCAAAGAGCTGGACATCGTAGGGAATCATGTTCCAGGTGGTCTTCTGGCCGGCCACATCGACTTCCTGACCGCACAACCGCCGGCAAGCTTCCTTGACCATCGCGAAAGCTTCCGGGAGAATCGAGTCCAGGTACTCATTTATGCGCTCCATGAACTTCTGCTTGCGCTCTTTTTTATCCCAATCATGCTCACGAGCTTCTTCCTCGAGCTCTGCCCAGATTTCTGCCAGGTCAGCCTTGAACTTTGCGGTTCTGTCGATCAGCTCTTCCTGCGAAAGCTTTTCCAGGGTGGGATAGATTTCTTTGATTTCTTCCACGACCGGGTTGATCTTTTTCAGGTCGCGTTCATGTTTTGTGCCGAAGATTTTCTTTATTAAGTCACCAAACACTTGTAATCACCTCAAATCGGTTATACACACAAACAGCCAACAACAGTTACATTAATAGGCTTTTAGTGCAAATGGCAAGCAAAAACGGTCTGCCTAATCCTTGGGAGTCAGGTTACGCGCGGTGAAGATCTTGAAAGTCGGCAGGACCACCACCAAAAGCAGGGTAAAGAAGTAAGCCAGTTTCTGAAGAATCGAGGCATCGTAGAGCAATGTCGCTCCTATCAGACTGTCCCAGTTTGAAAGCACGTTAAATTCAGGGCCCGCAAAGTAGATTACCTTGAATATCGTGGTCCAGATACCCCATTCGAATTGCATCAAGCCTTTAGCGATCACGGGTAAAAAGTGGATAACCAGCACGATCAGGGCGGCCCAGATCGGACCGGTGAGGATCGAGAAAAAGGCGGTCACGCTGATCATCATCAGGTAAAACATCAGATCGAAGATGAAAGTCAGGATGATATTAGTCGAGATACCGTAATCGGTAACCGCGTACAAAAATATGGAAAAATAGATGATCTGAAAAACCCAGAAAACCATAATCAGTTTAAAAGCGCCGATGATTTTTCCCATTATGAAATCGGAACGTGAAATCGGCCGTGCCAAAAACGTGAACATGGTACCGTCGCGGATATCCTGGATCAAAACGATTGACCCGAGCGCTATCGAGGCGAACAGTCCGAATACCGTGTAGGCTTGAGCGAACTGGGAAATAAATATCATCGCCATCCCGCTCTGCGCGAATTCTTCGGCCACCAGAAGCGGAATCATCGACATCAACAAAATCCCCAAACCGACAACGAAAAAGAGCCAGTAGATTTTCGAACGCATCAGTTTGGCGAACTTGTGATTGCTTATGGTATTAATCTGCTTCAGATCCATTTTCCACCAACTGCATAAAGATTTCTTCCAGTTCCATACTGCGCGGTTTGAGTGAAATTATATCCGCCCCCGAACCTGACAGTTCAGCGATCAGCCTGGCTTTCTTCTCTTTTCCGTAAACACTTGCACGGTAAGTGTTCTCACCCATGCTTTCGAGTTGCCAGGTAGTCTCGAACTTGGTCGCCCTGTCCGGATTGAGCGAAAAGACTATCTCGGTTTCATCGGGACGTTTCAGCAGATGCTCCATCGTATCGACCCTGATCAGCCTGCCCTGGTTGATGATAGCTACCCGATCGGCGGTTTTCTGCACATCCGAAAGGATATGAGAACTCAGAAAGATCGTTTTACCCTGATCTTTTAGTTTCAAAAAAAAGTCCTTGATCCTGGCTTTGGCGATCGGGTCCATACCTGAAGTCGGCTCATCCAGAATCAAGAGATCGGGGTCTGTCAGAAGCGCCTGCGCTAACCCCATCTTCTGAGTCATACCCTTCGAAAAAGTCTTGACCTTGCGTTCGAAACCCTGTTTAAGATCGAGAAACCCCAGGATCTCTTTACCTCGCGAATGCACAGTCTCGCGGTCGAGCCCGGCCAAAGACCCCATGTATTCCAGCAATTTTTTGCCCTTCAGGAATTTATCGAAATTGAACAGCTCCGGCAGAAAACCGATCCGTCTCCGGCTTTCCGGGTCGGTCACCGGCAATCCGAAGATTTCGGCTTTTCCGGCTGTGGGAAAAATGAAGTTCATCAGGGTATGAATCGTGGTCGTTTTGCCAGCGCCATTGGGCCCCAAAAAGCCAAATATCTCACCCCGTTTGACCTCCAAACTGATACCATCGAGAGCACGAATCTTTTCCTTAGCGGTACGTCCGGGGTAAGTCTTTTCGAGGTTTTCTATTTTTATCGCCAGCTCTTCAGACATCACAATCAGCTCTCATTCTATTCAGTCGGATTGCTCTCAGTTTCACCCGACTTCTCCTCTGTTTCTATGATTACCTCTGTTGTGTCAATTACTTCCGAGTTGTTTTCGCTGTCCAGATAATAATCAATATCGTCGTAATGGTCCGGCTTGTATGAATCAAACCGACCGCTCAGTTCGCCATCTTTTTTGATTACTATCAGGGTTGGAAAGCGGATTATATCCAGTTGCTCGGCAATTTTCAGATCGGGATCGAGGCCGATCTTCAAATCGATCTCCCATTCGGCTTTGATAGCTTGAACCTCTTTGGCAGTCATTCCACTCGCAACCGTAATAATCTCGGCATCGACAGCCTCTCTGAGTTCATCGCTTCGCCGACCGAGATCATCTAACGCCAGACGGCAGGGATTGCAGTTTTCGGTCCAGAACAACAACACCAGAGGTTGTTTGTCTTTGTAATAACCGAGCGGCTCGATGCCGCCATCCAGAAGCTCGAACTGGACATCCTCGAATTCTGCCTTTGGCTCATCACGCTGAAACAGTTCGGGTTGTTTGATAAGCAGGTGCTGTACTATGAAAAGTCCCAGCAGAATGGCGAAAATAACTGTAAACTTCTTATCATTCATGGTAAATCCGAATCAGCAATATAAGCAAAACTTACGGAAGATAAATAAAAATGTTGCCCTTTTCCGCGTTTATCAGTCTGAACTGTTCTGACCGATATAATCCTGCCAGCGTTCTTTCTGCACCCTGTTGGCGGATTTATCGATTTCGATTTCAAATTTATCCAGACCGCCGAGCCTGACTTTGGTCTTACGCTTGTCACCGTCGCGCAGGTACTCGACCGAAATCGTGCGATTGGGTTTAAGGCTTTCGATATACCGGACCAGCTCGATGGCGTTCTTGAAATCGCGGTTGTTGATCTTTATTACCTGATCTCCATCTTTAAGACCGGAGTCATAGGCCGGTCCGCCCCTGCGCACATCAGCAATAGTCAGGTCATCGAATGATTGAAACTGCACCCCGAAATCCGGTTTGCCGTCTTTGACTCGTTCGAGCCTGACACCGAAATTGCTGAGCAATCCGGGGAGATCGATAACCGTGTTGAGATTCAAGCAGGAATCAATAAAGTACTTGGGATAGTAGCCACTTAATGTGTCACATAACTCATACAGATAATAACTCTTGAAAGCGGTCTGACCATCTCTGAAACGCGCGGTGATAGCGGCAAAGTAATCATCCAGCGAAAATGACCCGTATACGAGGGAACGAAGCTTCAGATCGAGAGCCATGGCGGTCAGAAATTCTGCCGCCCCGACATAACCTGTTGCGGCCGGAATCTCCCGAGCCGCGCGAGGCGACAGTCCCCGCCGTTCGAACTCGGTCAGGTAATGCTCATAGGTCTGGACTACCCGGTTGAGGAAAGTCTCTGCGCTGATTATATCGCACCTCAGCAGGAGCAGATTCTGGTAATAGTTGGCCGCCCCCTGAATCAGCCAGTTCATGCCCAGCCGGTCCTCGGGAAAGAAACTGATCGGTACCCACTGCACGAACATATTGTAGGCCACCAGCCCGAAATTCTCATCCAGCCCGCGTGCCTTGAGCTTGTCGTCCAGAAGAATATTTATCGTCCCGGGCGAGGAAGCTCCTCCATTCAGGATCTGCTGATTCTCATGGGAGAGAGGAAAACGTGTGATATACAAATACAGGTCCGTCGGTGGCATGGATCCAAACAGCTTAAAGATCTCATCCCAGACACAGCGCAAATTGTAAACCAGGTGATCACGTGTAAAACCGAAGGCATCGTCCTGCACGGCCACCACAAGCGGATTCGCTTTTCCGCCGAGCGTCAGGGTGTCATACATCCCCACCGCCCAGTAATCGTTTTGGACATCTTCAAACGAACCAATCAGGTAGCTGTTCGAATCCAGTCTTTTTTCAGGTATAATCGCCACCATCCGGGGAGGCATTTCGAAACGGAGCACAATGCTGTCGGGCCGATTGGCCAAAGCGAGCTCGGGATAGACAAGCATCCCGGTCCCGATCAGTATACCGTTATTGTCAAAGAAAAACGGCGTTTCATCGACCCCGTACTCGGAGAGCATCATGATATGCTGAATCGGAAGCAGATATTTGATCCGGTATTTGCCCTGTGGCAGATTTCTGGCCAGCCAGCTGTTGTCGTCCATACGGCTCATTTTAACGGTGCTGGAATCACTCAGGCGGATCAGGTCGAGTTTTTTGATATGTTGGCCGTAGCCTTCGGTGTAATGATTGTCCGAGGCGGGAATTTTGAAAACAAGTGAATCCTGTGAAAAATGAAAATCGAAATCGGCCAGTATACTGAACAACGCGCGTTGGGGATTGATCAGCTTGAACTCGTACTCTGCGCTGACCGGCTGTGAAAACGCTGATCCGCCAAAAATAAACAGGACCAGCAACATAAGCGGAATAAACAGTGATCTGGATTTACTCATTGATACACCTGCAAGCTTCAAATTTGCCTTTATTGTCGGTTTTACACACGATATCGAAAAAGTTGCCGATGGAGTTTAATCCAAACCGCTTCCGGCTGTGCAATTTTCAGTCAGCGGCCGGGTCGTCGGAAAGCGCGGGCACTTCCAGGCCAGCCTCTGTAAAACACCTGAAGGCATACTCCAGGCCTCGCTTTATACCCGAATTTGGATACTTGTAGAACTCCATCAGGCAGGGAATAAAATCCCGCAAATAGTCTGGTCGGACTTTGCCGATCTCGCCCAGGGCATGGGGAGCATACCAGCAGTTATTGCCCGATTCCTCGTTGATCATCCAGACCAGCTGACGGATCATATCCTTCATCCGCTCGGTTTCAAACACCTCCGCCGCCAGGCCGAATGCGCGCGCGGCACCGACTCGGACCGGCTCATCATGGTGATACAGCATACGTTGAATCTTGCGGATGAATGCGGGGCGATTTTCAAGTTCAGCACGCAAAAAGTCTGCATCAAATTCACGCAGGCTGTTTTCCAGTTCTGTTTTCGATATTGCCATAAAACCCCTGATTTCAATTCATTAAATGTAAACAATCGACAGGCTTATCTCAAGTTATATTTGAACTAACAAAAAAACCCGCCCAAAGTTTGGACGGGTTGAAGTAAGTACGAATATTCTGCTATTTTTCCTTTTCAAGTTCGATCTGTATCTCATGCTTACCATCAGGTGTGACATTGACTTTTACATCGGCGTTGTGAATACCCCTTTCAGCCAGCTTGGCTCTTACAGCGGCTTCTATCTCCTCAGGTGTCTTGCCCTCGGTTTCGACATCGATCGTCTTTGATTGAAATTCAAAACCGAAATCGACATCGTCAGTGCCGTGAAGCTTTAATTCGATCATCTCTTTTCTTTCTTCGCCTTCCGATCCTTCGCTATTTGTTTCGATCGAAATACGTCTTTCACCGTTTGGCAGTGTTTCCACCTTAACTTCAGGATCTACTATTCCGGCTGCCACAAGTTTTTGAATAATCAACTGCTCGATTTCGAAATCAGTCTTATCTTTTGTGTCGATTTCGATTTTGGTCATATTCTGCCTGGCCTGGGCATAGAGACTGCCGGAAGTCTTTTCACGTATCGGCTCAACCGTAAGTCGGGGATTGTCTCCGGCTATCAGCCTGAAGGCGACTTCCGCCTCGCGCACAGCATCCCTGTCAGGCAGGCTGGCCACATGCAGGCAATCGCCGTCAAAACTGACCTGCGTATTTGCATAACCCAACGCATCAAGCGCGGAGCGGTAACTGTCCAGGTAGTTGACAGATGAGGGGTCATCGAGGTTGAAACACATCCGGTATCCAACTGTCGTCGTATACGAAAACGGTATCAGCGTGATGGCCATGATAATCACAGCCATCAGTCCAAAGCCGGTTATCAGGCGGGGATGAGTTTTGATCTGATCTTTAAACATGGCAAATATTCCTTTCTTGTTTGTCAAAGAAGTGCGTCGTAGTTCGATCTTCTCCCGAATCCGGTCCAGTGGCGTTGTCGCGACTGCCTGATTTTTCAGTTCGGCTTCAATTCGATTTTGGAGCAAACGTTCCGCAATTAAGTTTTGCGCGCACTCCGGACAGTCTTCGATATGACTTGCGATCGAATCCGGAAGCAGAGTATTGAGCTGGTCAGGATGATCATTCATCCACTGTTTTACTTCTCTGCAACGCATAGCGCACCTCATTTTCAGTTGCTGTCTTTTCGTCCAGCTTTAGCTTCTTTTGCAAAAACCTGCGCATCTTTCCACGAGCGCGGGACAACCTGGCCTTGATCGTACCCCCGGGTCGGCCGGTTATCTCGGTCAGCTCGCCAATACTGAAACCTTCCAGTTCGAACATCAGCACCAGGGCACGATCCTCCGGCGAAAGAACTCCCAGGGCGTGCTCGAGCTGACGGTTGAGCACATACCGTAAAGACGGATCATCGGTTCTTCGATCGTCAGCAGTTAAAAACTTCAACTGCACGAACTCGACCAGTCTCTGCCGGCGCCGGCGATTCTTATAGATGTTGATCAGAATCCGGTACAGCCATGCTTTGAAGGCTCTTGCATCCTTCAGGCTGTCAAAACTCTCGAGAGCTTTTAAAAGCGCATCCTGGTAGAGATCATCACCGTCATCGCGGTTGCCCGCGAGTTTACGGCAGAACGCTTCAGCCTGCGGATGAACCGGTTTCAGAAGCTGCCAGAACTTTTCGTTTTTCACATTCATAGATAAAGACAATTTACGACCATCCCCGGTTGCTTTGACAATTAATTAAAATAAAACAATAATTTCAGAGCGTTCTTGACATTTGCATTTTCTTAAGTGATTTTACTGATTCAACGACCGCGCGAAATCAAACCATAAGGAGATGAAATGAATATTGAAATAGATTTCGAGAAAATCCTCCAGCAATTTACAGATTGGATGATCAATTCCGGAATCGCTATACTGGTGATTTTAATCGGTGGCCTGATCCTCAACAAAATCGCCAAGATACTTTTAGGCCGGGTTTTCTCCCAGCTCAAACGCAACCGGGAGGAAAGCGAAAGCCTCAAGCGTCTCAATACCCTGCAATCCGTTATACGCTACGCGATCACGATTGTTTTACTGGCAGTCATCGTCATGATGGTCCTGGGGGAAGCCGGTATCGACATCGGGCCGATCCTGGCCGCCGCCGGTGTTCTCGGCCTGGCGATCGGCTTCGGCGCACAGACGCTTGTCTCCGATGTAATCACCGGCTTTTTCATCCTGATGGAAGACCAGATTCGTGAAGGCGATGTTGTCCAGATCGCCGGCAAGGGGGGACTGGTCGAAAAAGTCAATCTGCGTATGACAATTCTGCGAGACCTCTCCGGCAATGTTCATTACGTCCGCAACAGCGAAATCAAACTGGTCACCAACATGACCAAGGATTTTTCTTACTACCTCTTCGATGTCGGCGTAGCCTACCGGGAGAATACCGATGAGGTAATCGAAGTTCTCAAGCAGATCAGCGAACAGATGCAGTCCGATGATGAATACAAAGACGATATCCTGGATCCGATCGAGATTCTGGGAGTCGACCAGTTTGCCGATTCGGCAGTGATCATCAAAGCGCGCATCAAGACCAGGCCGATCAAGCAATGGAGAATCGGGCGAGCCTTCAATGCCATTATGAAAAAGAAATTCGATGAACTCGATATCGAGATTCCATTCCCACACATGACGGTCTATATGGGCCAGGATAAGGATGGCGGTGCTCCTCCCGCCAATCTGCGCCTGCTGGATAAAAACCAAAAAGCAAGTTAGTCAAATATACTATGACACCCGAACCTGCCGGTTGATACGGCAGGTTTTTTTATAATAAACACCTTAGAAGTTGACTTTTTACATTAATTCAATAATTTATTAGATACCACGCGCGATAGTACGAAGTCTGCACAAAACGAAAAATGCACCTGACCTGGGCGAATCCCCGCCATTACGTTCGCACAGCTTGTGCATTGGATCGAAGGAGGTGATAACCGCCAGTTATCTATCGTTTTTTTTCGCATTAATACGTCTGCCTCATGCAGATAACTTACCGAGGGAGGAGAAACAGTGAAACAAAAACTATTATTTACCGCTCTGATCGTACTCTTATGTGGCACGGTTCTGTCGGCGGACGATGTCAAAATCGCCAAAGTCGAGCGTCCCGATGCTCCCGGTTTTGTCGGCTATGTCGCTGATGAGATCGTGGTCAAATTCGACCGCCAGGTAACCTTAGCACTGAATCGTGATGAAATGGCGTCCGGGAGAACAGGCATCTGGGAACTCGATGAGCTCGGACGTTTCTATGATATTGCCGCGATGCGGCCACAGTTTCAGGGGGCGATCGAAAAGACTGACCGGGCATCCGAAGATCTGGCCGGATGGCACAAGATCAAATTCAAAGGGGAAGTGGATGTTGAGCGGGCTGTCGAAGATTACAAGAACATAAGCGGTGTCCTTGAGGCCCAGCCGATCGGAATCCATACCGTCTACGCCACTCCCAATGACGGCAACTATGACGGCCAGTGGCATCTGAATCAAACCAACGATGCCGATATCGATGCCGAAGAAGCCTGGGATATCGAAACCGGCGATGAAAGTGTAATCGTCGCTATCCTCGATTCCGGTGTACGCTACTACCACAAAGATCTCGGGGGCTACAACGCCTCACCGTCCAATCCGGGCGCTACCGACGGCAATATGTGGATCAACTGGGCCGAGAAGAACGGCTCATCCGGCGTTGATGACGACGGCAACGGCTATGTCGATGACTGGGTTGGCTGGGACTTCGTCGACGGCGGTTCCAACTGCTGGAGCGGTGAAGATTGCGACAACCAGGACAACGACCCGCGCGACTTCAACGGCCACGGCACTCATTGCGCCGGTAACCTGGGGGCCATCAATAACAACGGCTACGCTACCTGTGCACCAGCCGGAGGATGGGGGGATGGCACCCTGCAACCGACCGCCAATGGTATCAAGGTCATGGCCTGCCGGATCGGATGGTCGGGGAGGTACTGGTTCTATGAAGTCGGTTACGTCCGCATGGACTTTATAGCTGAAGCACTTTATTACGCCGCTGACAATGGCGCCAGGATCGCCTCCTGCAGTTGGGGCGCATCCAACACCGGTGGCCTGGATGCCGCGGTGGACTACTTCATCAATTCCGGAGGTCTGATCTTCAAGGCGGCCGGCAATGATGGCAGTCAGACAGCTGATTACATGTGCGCTCGCAGTGACGTTATCTCGGTGGCTGCTACCGACAGCAATGACTGTAAAGCGGATTTCTCAACCTATGGCACCTGGGTCGATATCTCCGCTCCGGGGACAGGGATACTGAGTTTGTACCATGATCATGCTGATCCCGGCGGTGATTATGTCGCGGCCCTGGATGGCACTTCGATGGCAACTCCCCTGGCGGCAAGCGTGGCCGCCATGATCTGGTCACAGAATCCGACCTGGTCTGCCAGCCAGGTAAAACAACAGTTGCTCAATAGTGCCGACGATATTGACAACCTTTCATGTAACTCATCCTATGCCGGAAAACTCGGTGCGGGACGAATCAACGCTTACAATGCCGTCAATACCGGAACTCCACCACCATCGGCCAACTTCAGCGCTTCACCAACCTCAGGATGTGCCAGCCTGAATGTTATCTTCACCGATCAGTCGACCGGCACAATCGACAGCTACAACTGGGATTTCGGAGACGGAGGCACATCAACTGCACAGAATCCATCACATACTTACGCCAGCGGAGGCACATATACTGTCGAATTGACCGTAACCGGGCCGGGGGGATCTGACACCGAAACCAAGACCGACTATATCACCGTCAACGTCGGTCCGAGCGCGGCATTTGTTGGATCACCGACTTCCGGCACAGAACCTCTGACTGTCAGCTTCACCGATCAATCAAGCGGTGCGACATCATGGAGCTGGGACTTTGGCGACGGCGGAACATCGACCGCCCAGAATCCAACCCATGAGTACACTTCGGCAGGCACCTACACTGTCGAACTGACCGCCACA
>WJMC01000215.1 GCA_014728145.1 Candidatus Zixiibacteriota bacterium
CCGACCATCTCCAGCAGGTAATCGGCATCGAGAGACTGCCTGTAAAAAGATCCGAACAAAGTCAACGCCTCGTGTGGTTTGATATTGTCCTCCATCGCCGAGGCCTGGAGTTGAACTCCAATTATCTGTTTGAATTCATTGTTATGCCTATGAGGATTTTTGCCTGCGATAGTGACAGAACCACTGTCGGGACTGCGAAGCCCCTCCATCATTTCGATCGTGGTGGTCTTGCCGGCGCCGTTGGGTCCCAAGAAGCCGAAGACCTCGCCCTGCTCAATATGAAAGGAGATACCATCGACGGCCTTAACCCCGGGGTAATGTTTTACAAGCTCTTCTACTTCAACGAAATGATCCGACAAGTTTCTTTCTCCTCCGATATAGACATATAACGAATCACCGGTTCTCCGGTTTCATTATTTTATCCCGCCCAGCCCTCCAAAGGCACCAATATCCGACCGACCGCCATCGGGATCAGTGTAATATGGATGGCCGGCATTGTAAAGCGGAGAATTATCCCGCAGATGAAAATCGAGCGAATCCACAAACATCGGGTCTACGGAAAGGTTGCCGAACTGCCCGGTCAGATCATCGATATCCCGGTATTCCGCGCTGTCGTTACCCCAGACATCGTTGTATTCGATCCGGAAATTCTCCGGATCGCCGTTCATCCAGACTCCCACACAGGGACAGACCCATTTTTCACGCCAGCCGTTGTCAGCTATGATATTGTTAATCACGACTCCCCGGGCCGAATCCGACCAGGCCGCGAAACCGCAATTGCCATTGCGCACTATGTTGTTATTGCGAGCTTCCATAAATGAATTCCCGGTCGCTATGATTCCCCATCCGAGATTGTCAAAGACGATGTTATTGGTAACGACCGCAGAAGAATTACCGAATGTACCGATTCCCTTCCAGTAATTCGAGATTAGATTACGGGTAACCACAGCATGTGCGTCCCAGGTAATGCCGATACCTACACCTCTGCCCTTGTCGATCTCATTGTCGGCTATAAATGCTTTTGCACCACGATAGAGCGCGATAGCATCCCAGCTGTTGTTTTTGATCAGGTTGTTTCTAACTATTATCTGCGCGCCCTCGCGTCCGAAAACACCGCCGATCCCAACCACGACCGTATCGAGTTTGTGCTCATTGTCGATAATTGTACAGTTCTCCACGGTAACTTCTGAAAATTTCACAACTACTGCCGCATCGGTAGCGTTGCCGTCCAGATCACGCTTTCCCCCGCTGATCGTCAGGTTAGAAATCCGCGATGATGGACAATTTTCAAACAGGACACCATACCCGGCATTAGTTAAAAGCCGAACACTGTCGCGTTCGAAACCCTCGATCGTCAGTTGTTTGTCTTTGATGTGAAATCCAACTGTGGCATGAGCCAGGGTGCGGTGTTCAAGGCAGTTACCGCACAGGCTGTCGACATACTCATCGGCTTCTGCCGAATATATACCCGGCATTAAAAATATCCTGTCACCCGACCAGGCGGAGTCAATAGCCTCTTGGAGCGAATGATAGGGTGCATATTCCGAACCGTCGGAATCAGCTTCCGTCTCGAAATCATCATCGACATAAACAATTCTACCGGGTTCGATTTCAATTTTTCGGGCGCATCCTGAAAGCAGGATCATGACTGCAACGATTGATAGTATAATAAAATTTCTCATCAATCCTCCAAAAGTATGAATCTAAAATAATTTAGACTTGTATGCAAGACAGAACGTGTTAAATTTAGGTTATGGCTTTGAATCGAAAACAGAGAGACTGTTTGGACGTATTGAATTACAGCCTGTTCGATGTGGAAACATCATGCCGGAAACCTGTCGACGAACAACAGCTTCTGCCCGATGAGGATGAACTTCGGCGGATGTTTTCCCGGATCAACTACCGCTATTTTTCGGGACGTCTCCCGGAGGTTAAAATCGAATGGTCGAGCAGGTTGAGGATGGCCGGCAAGTACCTGGTCAATGACCGCATCATCCGGCTTGGTCGTAAGTACCACGAGCATTTTCCGCAGGAAATCGAAGATACCTTGAAGCATGAGATGATTCATATTCTCTACCCTGACCATGGCCGGTTGTTCAAAGCAGAAGCGGTACGGATCGGCGCCAGCCGTTACGCCCGTGACTATCCCGGTGCGCGGATGAGTTACAAGTACATCTATGCCTGCCCGGCCTGCGGACAGAAGTTTTACCGGCGCAAGAGATACCGTATGGTGTCATGCGGAAACTGCTCGCATGATGGCTTTGACGAACGTTTCAAGCTCAGGCTGATCTGGTCGGCCCGGCGCAAAGGAGAAAAACGATGAAATACATGATTTTGATACTCATAGTCTGGCTCTGTATGCCTGTTTATACCGGCGCGCAGATCGATAAATCACTGGTCTTCGGGCCGGATGAAACCGACAGCCTGCTTGAAGTCAGGTTTGTTTTCAATGAACTACCCGCCTACGGTGATTCGGGAAGCCTGCGGGTCGAGTTTAAAGTTCTCGACAGAAGCTTCAACGCACGCGCTGTGCAGACCGGACAAATTCAACATAAGATACGTAATCGCCGTCTCAATAAACTACCGGAACGGCCTTCGGTCAGCCTGGACAAAGAGGTGCGTTTTTCACTGACTGCCGGTCCAAATAACTATTTCGCTATGCCCGACAGCCTCCTGGTATGGGAAGCTCCGCTGGATTCCGGTGCAGTCAGGACAATAGAAATTCCGTATTTTGTACGAGGTGTGGGGCAGTTCGATATCGCCCTGACCGAGACAACCCGTCCGGTTGAGTACCTGCAATTTCGAATCGTTGGACAGATCACAGAAGACGGTACCCTCGCTTTTCTGGGCAAGTACCCGCCGGTTCAAATCAACCCGCTTGGGATGCACATCCATACTTACGGTGACAGCCTCAGCCTGTACCTGGCGGGAAAAAAGCAAACCGAGAGAATCAGGGGCGAAAGCTGGCTGGAGCCGTTTGAAATCGATATGCGCATAATCCCGGTACTGAAAGTCGGTCAAACCTCCCGGGTTTATGCAACTATGAAAGCTGTCACAGGTGAAATCGAAGAAATCCAGTACGAGATCACCCGTGCCTCGAACCTCAAGATCGATTCCATCTCCATATCCCAGGGAGACAATCCCGGTGAAGGTGAGCAGTTTACCTGTTCGTTTCTGGTAACTCCCCGGAAGGCAGGCAGATCATACCTGGCCTTTAGAGTCTTCGGCCGTGCTGAGGACAAGCGCCATAATCCCTATGTCGGCTCCGAAATCGACTATCATCTCGTCTTCGATGATGATGGGCAACTCCTCTACATGGGTGAGAAAGACCCCTTCGCAATAGGCTATGCAGGTGGTATGGAAGGTTACACTCGAACCGATAAACTTGTCGAATACTCCGAGACAGGTTACGCCACCCGGGTGGAGAGGTCAAAACCGGATTTTCGCATGGAGCGTATGCACAACCAGTTTATCGAGGATTCGATCAGCAGAGCCAGACAACAGGACTCTCTCGATGCCGAAGTTGAACGCTGAAGTACTTCTTCCATCCAAAAAAATAATTATCATCCCGCTTGAAAAAGTGGCCTTCGTGTATTACATTCGAGAAAACATTTTTTGTCCGCTTTACTACTTGCAAGGAGTGTAAGAGTATGTCCGACGATATTCAAAAAGTTTATGATGAACTGGTTGACCGGGTCAAGAAAGCCGGCTTAATCATCTCGGCCGGTGCTGTTCTGGGATGGGATGAGCGCACCTATATGCCCCGTGGAGGAGTCGCTCATCGTGCCGACCAGATGTCGCTGTTGTCAGGGCTGGCTCATGAGCACTTCACCGATCCGAAAATTGGTGAAATGTTAGCCCGGCTAGAGGATTCCGAACTTACCAAAGATCCGCTCTCACCGGAGGCAGTCAATATCCGTGAGCTTCGACGCGACTACGACAAGCAGACCAAGTTGCCCAAGCAGCTGGTCGAAGATATCTCGCGCACGACTACTATGGCGCAGGGCATTTGGGTCGAAGCCAAGCAGAAATCCGACTTCAACAAGTTCAAGGAAATCCTTGGCAAGGTAATCGACCTGCGCTTCAAACAGGCAGAAGCCTACGGTTATGAAACCGAGCCGTACGACGCCCTGATGGATGATTATGAGCCGGGCATGACTATTGCCGAAGTCTCCAAGGTATTTGCCGGTTTGCGCGATGACCTGGTGCCGTTTATAGAAAAGATCAAGAACTCAGAAAAAAAACCCGACTTGTCCCTGGTCGAAAACGATTACGATGTCCATCGCCAGGCTTATTTCGGCAAGGCGGCCGCGGCGGCGATCGGTTTCGATTTTACTAAAGGACGCCTGGATGTAACCGAACATCCGTTCTGCACCGGGATCGGCAACGGTGATGTCCGTATCCTGACCCACTACAATCCAAAGCACTTCAACGCCGCCTTCTTCGGCACTCTGCATGAAGCCGGGCACGGCATCTATGAGCAAGGGCTGCCGCGCGACAAGTATGCCGGTCTGCCGATGGGTGAATCGATTTCACTTGGTATCCATGAATCTCAATCGCGCATGTGGGAAAACATGGTCGGACGTGGTCTGCCTTTCTGGAAACATTTCTTCCCGCGTGCCCAGCAGGTCTTCCCGGAAAGACTGGCAGGTGTTAAACTGGAGGACTTCTATTTTGCAATCAACGACGTGCGCCCGTCGATGATCCGGATTGAAGCCGACGAAGTCACATACAACCTCCATATCCTGCTTCGCTTCGAAATCGAGCAGGCGATCTTCCACAACGATATCAAGCTCGACGACATCCCCCAGGTCTGGAATGAGAAGTTCGAGAGCTATTTCGGAATCCAGCCCAAGAACGATTCTGAGGGATGCCTGCAGGATGTGCACTGGAGTATGGGTATCTTCGGGTATTTCCCGACTTACGCACTGGGCAACCTCTACGCCGCGCAGTTCTTTGCCAAGGCTCAAGAGGAGATGCCGAACCTGACTTCACAGTTCGAAATGGGTGATTTCTCAAGCCTCAAGAAGTGGGTCAACGAGAAAATCCATGACCATGGAAAGCGCTATTCCGCCTCCGACCTGGTCGAGGAAGTGACCGGCAAACCGCTGTCACATAAACCCCTGATGGAATACCTGGAAAAGAAATTCGGCCCGCTTTATTTCAAATAAAAGCTGTTTGATCGAACAATAAAGCCCGACGGGATTTGTCCTGCCGGGCTTTTTGCTAAACAGTTTCTACTTCGACAAAGAGTTTTCAATAAAATCTGCTAAATCGGCTTTGAGCTTTTTCAATGATTCAAGACGAATATACATCATGTGGCCGGCTTCGTAATAACTCATGCTGACATTGTCTTTGAGCTCATCGTCGAGTTGAAGATGATTGAATGTATATTCAGTCGCAAAATACGGTGTCGCCAGATCGTAGTAACCGTTGGCGACGAATACTTTCAGATTCGGATTGACAGTCATTGCCTGTCGCAACCTGTCCGAGGTACTCACGTAGCGGTTTTCGAAATCACTGAAATTCCAGGGATGCACATTGCCGGTCAGGATTTCATAGGGCAGATCGCTCTCGAACATCAATTCTGTACGGACATAGTCATTTAAAAGCGTCGAATAAGGTCCCTGTATTTCCGCGTAACTGGGATCGTAATCATAACCTTCGGCGACCCTGTCTCGGTCAATCCCCTGAAAACGGCTGTCGAGACGGCCGACTGTTCGACCCTCCTCACGCAAAAGCTCCTTTACGAAACGCCAGATCGGCACACGCAAATTCGATTGGCGGATATACTCAGCGGGCAATCCTGTCAGCTGGGATAATCGCGAGGCGACCTGGTTGTATTCTCTCTCGGTTAAAAGATCGCCTCTCAGAAGCGCATCGGCGTAATCACCGATAGCAAATTCCTCCGCGGAGTTCAGAGCATCCTGCAGGTTCTCAAAGTCATCACCCAGTTGCCCATGGTAGTATGCTGTGGCTGTATATGTTGGCAGAAACAGTATATACGGCAGATCGTTGCCCTGGTGGAAGCGGGCGGTGACGAAATCCAGAATCGATGATACCAGCATCACCCCGTTCAGATACATCCCGTGCTCCGACTGCAAAAAATCAGCCAGGCCCGCCGCACGCAGGGTTCCGTAGCTTTCACCGACCAGGAACTTGGGCGAGTTCCAGCGTTCATAGCGAGTGAGAAACAGACGGATGAACTCTCCGACCGACCGGATATCCTCGCGGACTCCATGGAATTGCTTCGGGTCCTCACCCGGTACCGCCCTGCTGTAACCTGTGCTGACCGGATCTATGAACACCAAATCAGTGTGATCAAGCAGGGAGTAATCGTTGTTGACTAATTCATATGGAGGTGGAAAAGCGTGACCGTCCGCCTGC
>WJMC01000216.1 GCA_014728145.1 Candidatus Zixiibacteriota bacterium
GGACCTCATAATCTCGAGAACGCCATGGCCGCCGGTGCCGCCGCGCTTCTGGCAGGTGTCCCTGCGGAAACGATAAGTGACGTATTTGAACAATTTCCAGGGGTGGAACACAGGCTTGAATATGTGGCCACTATCGATGGTATCCGGTTTGTCAATGATTCCAAGGCGACCAATGTCGATTCTGTCTGGTACGCGCTCCAGTCAGTAGCAGAAAAAATCGTTCTGATACTGGGAGGCAAGTACAAGGGAGGCGATCTCGAACGCCTGAATGAACTCATTACGCAAAAAGTCAGACATATAGTATTGATCGGTGAAGCCACGTCTCGCATGCGTGAAGCCTATGAACCGATCGTCAACCTGAGCCGGGCTAATTCACTTGAGGAAGCAGTCCGCATAAGTTATGAAGTCGCCCGTGAAAATGACACCGTGCTTCTGTCACCCGCCTGTGCTTCTTTCGATATGTTTCGTGACTATGAACATCGCGGGCAGGTTTTTAAACAGGCAGTCAGGGGATTGAAAAAAGATGAAAAAGAATAAAGAACATCGATTCGACTATACTCTTTTTGCAGTGGTGATGATCCTGTTGACGATCGGTGTGGTTATGATCTATTCCGCCTCGTCTTTCATGGCCCAGGTCAAATGGAACCAGAGCGAATTATTCTTCAAAAAGCAGTTGTTCTGGTTCGTGCTGGCTATCGCCACGATTTTGATCGTGTCAAAGATCAACTACACCCACTGGCGTTACATGGCATGGCCCGTTATGCTGATCTCCCTGGTCCTTCTGGCGGTGGTCCTGACTCAACGTGAAGTCAACGAAGCGCACAGGTGGATTCACGTCTTCGGGTATTCGTTGCAACCCGCGGAACTCTTCAAATATGCTCTTTTGTTGTTTACCGCCCTGTATATCGCCAAAGACGGCAGTATGGTCAACAGCATCAAAAAAATCGCCTGGCCCTGGGGCGCGTTTGTGGCGGTCGGGATCGGCCTGATCTTGCTGGAACCTGACTTGAGCATGGCCCTCTTGATGGTTGCCTCGCTGGCGGTGATCTTTTTTATGGCCGGTTTGAAGTGGCGCTACGTCCTGGCTTCGACAGTAATTCCCGTCCTGATTGGCGCTGTGATGGTGTTCGGCTTTGGCTACAAATCAGGAAGGATTACCGCGTTTTTGGATAATCAGTCTGTGGTCAGCACAAATGGCTACCAGGAATATCAATCTCTTATGGCAATCGGTTCCGGAGAATTGTTCGGCAAAGGGATTGGCCGAGGCTCGGCCAAGTTGTTTCATCTGCCGGAATCGCATACCGATTTTATTATCTCCAATGTGGCCGAGGAGGGTGGCTTTTTGCTGGTGACTATATGCCTTTCATTGTACTTGATTATAATCATTCGGGGTCTCCGGATCGCATCACTGGCCAGGGATCGTTTTGCGTTTTTTCTGGCGTTCGGTATAGTGACAATGCTATCAATAAATATAATTATAAATGTCGGAGTAGCGACAGGACTGTTGCCGACGACCGGGATGACTTTGCCGTTTCTGAGTTACGGCGGGAGTTCGATTCTGTGTTCTTCCTTTGGGATCGGTGTCCTGCTGAACATCTCACGGCATCAAAACAGGGTATCCAAGCTTTTTGAAAAACGGAAGTAAACATCTGGCGATCGCCGGTGGAGGCACTGGGGGACATATCTTCCCCGCCCTGGCTATTGCGAAAGCGGTAATGAATATGAGGCCTGAAATAAAACTGACATACCTGGGCAAGGCTACCGGCCCGGAGGCGCGGCTGGCTCGGCAGAATGATATAAGATTTTATGACATTCCCGCCCGGCCACTGGCACGCAAGCTCAGCCTGTCCAACCTGATGATCCCGTTTACGCTCTGGCGGGGGTCATCGCGTACGGTGAAACTGATCCGCAAAGAGGGAATTGGTGCGCTGATCGGTACAGGCGGGTATGTCTCGGTGCCGGCTTTAATGGGTGCTAAACGGGCGAAGATCGCGATCTTTCTGCAGGAACAAAACAGTTATCCCGGGATTGCCACAAGGCTGTATGCAAAGCACGCCAGCAGGTTGTTTATCGCCTCTTCTAAAGCGAAGAAGTACCTCTCCGCTGAATCAAGTTTCCATCAAGTCGGAAACCCGCTCCGGAGCGATTTCAAACTGCTTTCGCGTGAAGATGGTTTAGACTATTTCGACCTGTCACCGGACAAACGCACCCTGCTGGTTTTTGGTGGTTCTCAGGGAGCGCAAGCGTTGAATGACAAAATCGCTGAAAACCTGCCGTTCTTAGCAAAGCAGGGCAACCTGCAGATGATCTGGCAGGCTGGTAAAAACAATTTCAATATCTATCGTCACGCTTTTGAAGCCAGCGGTATACAGGGTGTAGTGCTGGAGTTCATCGAACGTATGGACCTCGCCTATGCCTCGGCTGATCTGGCTTTTTGTCGTTCCGGTGCATTGTCACTGGCGGAACTGGCCGCCTGCGGACTGCCGGCGATCCTGGTACCGTATCCCTGGGCAGCGGAAGACCACCAGTACCACAACGCCAAAGAATACGCTGATTCAGGCGCGGCAGTTGTGGTGAAGCAACCGGAACTGGCAGGTTTCGATCTGGTCCGCACTGTCGGCGACCTGCTTTTCGACCGGGCAAAACTCGAGCAGATGAAGAAGGCGGCGGTGAGCATGGCAGACCTGGAGGCGGCCGACAAGATCGCCGCTGAAATAATCGAGGTGATGAAATGGTAAAATTTGGCAAACTGCGTAAACTATACTTCGTCGGAATCGGCGGTATCGGTATGTCCGGGATGGCTGAGATGCTGTTCAACCTCGGTTACCAGGTCAGCGGAAGCGACCTGATGGAAAGTGAGGTTACCGATCATTTGCAGGAGATCGGCATACCGGTTTACTTCGAGCATAAAGCCGAAAATGTCGGTGACGCCAACCTGGTTGTCTATTCGGCCGCTGTTCCACAGGACAATCCGGAGCTCGAGTACGCACGCCAGAATAAGATCATTATAGTCCGCCGGGCCGAGATGCTGTCCGAGCTGATGCGTATGAAATACTCGATCGGTATCGCCGGCACGCACGGCAAGACTACCACAACCTCATTGATCGGCCAGATTATGACCCACGCCGGACTCGATCCGACCGTTATCGTGGGCGGAAGAGTGATCCAGTTCGAGACCAATATCAAGCTCGGTCATTCCGATTACCTCGTGGCTGAAGCCGATGAATACGACCGTTCTTTTTTACGTATGACCCCGACCGAGGCGGTATTGACCACTCTCGAGGAAGATCATCTCGACTGCTATGAAGATATCGATGATCTCAAGCGCGCCTTTTTGCAGTTTGCCAACAAGGTGCCTTTCTATGGAAGCGTGTTTATCAACATGGACGATCCAAACCTGGTCAGCCTGATCCCGGAATTAAATCACCCGGTAGTGACTTTTGGCCTGGCCTCACAGGCAGATTACCAGATCTCGAATATAAAAGTTGAACAGCACAGCACATCCTTCGATGTTCGTACCCGCAGGGATGAACTGGGACGAGTTACGGTTGGACTGCCGGGAGTGTTCAATGCCATGAATTCACTGGCGGCGATTGCGGTCGCGATGGAGCATGAGATTCCATTTGACAAGATTTCTGAAGGGCTGGCAAATTTCCGCGGGGTCAATCGTCGCTTCGAAATTATCGGTGAAACCAGGGGCTTCATGGTGGTGGATGACTACGGGCATCATCCGACCGAGGTAGAAGTCACCCTGCGGGCCGCCAAGCAGGGCTACGACCGTCCATTGGTAGTCGTCTTCCAGCCCCACTTGTACAGCCGTACACGGGATTTTTACCGCGATTTCGCACGCGCGCTGTTGGCGGCAGATGTTTTAATCGTGGCAAAAATATATCCCGCACGCGAAGAACCGATCGAGGGCATAACCGGGCATATCATCGTCGAATCAGCCAAAAGCTTTGGACATCAAAACTGTCACTATGTCGACGATTTCGAGCTGATACCGGAGTTCGTTTCCGAACACGCGCCGGAAAATTCGATCGTGATGACTATCGGTGCCGGTTCGATCTATCGTGTGGCACCGAAAATCCTGGAGGCCTTGGGAAAATGAAACGCTGGTTATTGAGGATAACATTGATGCTCTTCATAATGGGAGGAAGCGCGCTCTATATTGGCCTCTCGCACTATGACCTGATTAAAATCGAACAGGTTGAATGCGAGGCTTCAGCTTTGCCGTTTGCAGACCAGCTTGGTATAGTGGACAGCATTTACAGCGGAAAATCTGTTTACGATTTCCCGGCCGACAGCCTGCTGTCGGCAATAGTGGAAAAGAATCCACAAGTGTGCGCGGCCCGCTTTAAATTCGCCCCGAGCGGAGAAATCAGTTTCTCCTGCAGTTACAAGAAGCCCTGCCTGCTGTTGAGTCTGGACAAAGTCTATGGTCTCTCACCCGCGGGAGAGCTGATCCTGCCCGAAAGCGGCGATTACCCGATTCTCTCCGGCCTGGACACCAAACAGGCCCGGCTGTATCGCCGGTTGCGGACGACCCAGCTGAGCTACGCGATGAAAATCGCCCGGGTCATGAGGCAGTTTCCGGATAGTCTTTATCAATCGATTTCCATCATAGATTTAAATCATTCCTCCGGTCTCGCCCTGTATCTGGAGGACTGCCCGGCGGAGATAATCCTGGGCAGGGGGGATGAAGTTCACAAATTTGCCCGGGTCATCAGCCTGCTCGATTTCCTGCGCCTTCTGGGACGGGATGTGCAGGTCGACCTGAGGTTTTCCAATCAACTGGTTTTGAAACATGATTCAGCGACATAGAGGTGGGCTTATGGGAAAAAATATTGTTTTCACGGTGGTAGATATCGGATCGACGAAAGTCACCTGCCTGATTGCATCCCGCAATGGTCAGGAGGACCTGGAGGTGATCGGGTCCGGGACAGTACAGGTCGAGAATATCTATCGCAAAGGTATACTCAAAAATATCGATCGCGCCTCACTGGCGATCAGCGAGGCGGTGGCCAAGGCCGAATCAGAAGCCCAGCTCCGGGTCTCGAACCTCACAGTCGGATTTTCCGGGGATCACCTGCGTTCGCTCAATTCCCTGGGGGTGGTGGCGGTCTCCAAGACCCAGAACCAGATCGGCGAGCAGGATGTCGAAAGCGTAATCGAGGCCGCGCAGGCTATCAATCTTCCATTTGAACGGGAGATCCTGCATGTGCTCCCGCAGGAATTTTATATCGACCAGGGCGATGGTGTCAGGGACCCAATCGGCAATACCGGAGTGCGCCTGGAAGTCCAGGTGCATATAGTGACAGCCTCGACTGCCGCCACCCAGGCGATTTACAAGGCGGTTCGCAATGCCGGTTTCGAGATCACTAACCTGGTCATGAACCCGATCGTGGTTGGATCCTCGCTGTTGTCGGCCGAAGAGGAGGAGGTCGGTACACTGCTTCTCGATATAGGCGGATCGACTGCCGACGTCGCCGTTTACCATAAGGGCGCGGTTCGTCACACGGCCTCGATCGGTATCGGCGGTAAGTATGTCACCAATGATATCGCGGTCGGCCTGCAGATTCCCTACGGTCTTGCGGAGCAGATCAAGCTCTCCCACGGTCATTGTTTTCCGGCCGATATCGGTCCCGACGAGATGATCGATATCCCTGAGATCGGCGGTCGCAAAAAGAGCCGGATTTCGCGCGTGCTATTGGCTTCGATTATCGAGGCGCGTATGGAGGAGATCTTTTCCCTGGCGCTCAATGCCGCACGTCGTTCAGGTTACACCGACAAGCTGGCCTGCGGGTTGATCCTGACCGGGGGAGGTGCGCGCCTGCGCGGGATTGACCGCCTGGCGGAACAGGTCTTCAGCCTGCCGGTCAAAATCGGCTACCCGGAAAAAGTAAATTTACCGGAAGAAATCTGTGGTAAACCGGAGTATTCCGCCGCGGTCGGCCTGCTGGCATACAGCCTGCGTCATCCGCTGGAACAGGAGAACAGGCGCAACCTGTTCGCGCGAATGTTTAATAAAGTCGAGGAAGTAATCAGTTCTTTGTTCAATATATAGAACCTCGGAGGAGGAAGCATTATGATAGAGTTTGTGCCTGAAGACAGTAATAAAGCCAAGATCAAGGTCGTGGGTGTCGGGGGTGCCGGTGGCAACGCGGTCAACCGTATGATCGAAGCCGGTCTCACCAATGTCGAGTTCATCTCGATCAACACCGACCAGCAGGCCCTCGACGGCAGTCGGGCTTCGACCCGGATGCAGATCGGTACACGCCTGACCAAGGGGCTGGGAGCTGGTGCGGATCCGGATACCGGCCGTCGAGCGATGGAAGAGGACCGCGACAAAGTTGCCGAGGCGATCGCAGGAGCTGATATGGTATTCGTTACCGCCGGAATGGGGGGCGGTACCGGGACAGGAGCGGCACCAATTGTGGCCGAAATCGCCAAACAGCAGGGATCATTGACCGTGGCTATCGTCACAAAACCGTTCGAGTTCGAGGGGCGCAAGCGGATGAACCGGGCTATGAGCGGTATTCATGAGATCAAGGACCGGGTCGACACCTTGATCGTGATTCCTAACCAGAGACTGATCGAAATCGCCGACAAGGGCACTCCACTGGCTGAGGCGTTCTTGATCGCTGACGACGTCCTTCTGCACGCGACCCGCGGTATCTCCGACTTGATTACCGTACCCGGCCTGATCAACTGCGATTTTGCCGATGTCCGCACGGTTATGAAGGAGATGGGCGACGCGCTGATGGGTACCGGTATCTGCAGTGGCGAAGACCGCGCGCGCGAGGCCGCCTACCAGGCGATAAATTCACCGCTTCTGGAGGATCTCTCGATTGCCGGTGCACGCGGTGTATTGATCAATATCTGTGGTGGCAACGATATGACCCTGCATGAGGTCAACGAAGCGACTTCGATTATCACCGATGCCGCGGGTTCGGATGCCAACATCATTTTTGGCGCAGTCATTGATCATGAAGCAGAAGGAGAGATACGGGTCACAGTGATAGCTACCGGGTTTGGAAAAACCACCAGCGAGGGTGATTTTGATACTTCGGTTGTGGATCTTTTTACTCAACCCAAATCAGCCGGTTCTCAAAGTGAACATAGCAGAACAAGCGATGACAGAGAAAAACATCAGGAACAGCCGGAAGTTTCGGAAACAACCGAATTCAACGAGGAAAATTACGAGGTTCCGGCATATATTCGCAGAAACTATCCAAAAAACTTCGATCCCATGAAAAATAACTGACGGCTTCCAGGCCAATTTTAATTGGCGGGAAGACGGGGATGGCTCTGCTTTTTAAAGCAGAGCTTTTTTTAATGCAATCCGTGCTTTAATTTTGACTTGACTTTTTGCCAATATTTGCGTAACAAATCTTTCGAGATGACAATCGAATCGGGGTGGCCACAGGCCTGAGATTATACCCGTCGAACCTGATCCGGATAATGCCGGCGTAGGGAAAATTCAGTTTTCTGCCGCCTGATCGGGCGGTTTTTTTTGTTATTGGAGGATTTATGTCAAAGATAGAAAAATCAGCTTTTGAGACGCTTGAAAAAATGCGTCGGGAGAATCCGCTGGTACACAACATTACGAATTACGTGGTGATGAACTACACGGCCAATGCCCTTTTGTCAATGGGAGCATCTCCCGTGATGGCTCATGCCGAGGAAGAGGTGGCCGAAATGGCTTCTATCGCCGGTGCGCTGGTGATCAATATCGGCACTCTCTCAAAACCCTGGATTGCCTCTATGCTCAAGGCTGGCCGGTCCGCTAACAGCAATTCGACGCCTGTGATCCTGGATCCGGTCGGGGCGGGAGCGACCAGACTTCGTACCGATACCGCGAAGAAAATCGCCTCTGATATCGAGTTGAGCGTGGTGCGGGGTAACGCATCCGAGGTGCTCTCGATGGGGGGTAAGGAAGCTCAGACTAAGGGAGTCGATTCCACACATGATGTCGACCAGGCTAAAGAAGCTGCGGTTGCAATCGCAAAAGAACTGAATGCGGTCGTGGCAATCACCGGCAAAGTCGATTTGGTGACCGATGGCAATACCACATATCGGGTACACAATGGCCATGAACTGATGGGCATGGTGACTGGAACCGGCTGTGCCGCAACTGCAACAATCGGGGCTTTCTGTGCGGTTTGCAATGATGCTTTGACTGCGACAATTTCCGCGCTGGCATATTTTGGCCTGGCCGGTGAAGTGGCCGCGGGTAAAACCAACCTGCCCGGCTCCTATGCTGTCGCGCTGATCGATGCCTTAAATCAGGTCACTCCTGAAATGCTTTCGGAAAATATGAAAATCGAGGTCTGAGATGTCTGTCGATTACTCGCTGTATCTGGTTACGGACCGTTCCCTGTCGAGCGGGCGTTCCAATCTCGACATCGTCAAGTCCGCAGTCGAGGGCGGAGTTACTGTTGTGCAACTGCGGGAGAAATCAGCCGGCACCCGCGAGTTTTTGCATGAAGCTCTCTCGGTTGCCGACTACTGCAGTAAAAATAACGTCAGCCTGATCATAAACGACAGGATCGATATCGCCCTGGCGGTCTCTGCCGATGGTGTGCACCTGGGGCAGGATGATATGCCGATCGAGTACGCTCGTCGCATTGTTGGAAAAGAAATGATAATCGGTATTTCGGTGTTTAACGAAACCGAGGCGGTCGCGGCTCAAAAAGCAGGTGCAGATTACCTGGGGGTTTCACCGCTCTACACCACTCCCACAAAATCAGAATTGATCGAGGCGGTCGGGCTGGAGGGACTGGCACGGATCCGCCAGGCAGTCGCTGTCCCGCTGGTGGCGATCGGCAGTATCAAATCCCACAATGCCGCAGATGTGATAAAGGCCGGTGCAGACGGTATCGCGGTGGTTTCGGCGATCGTCTCAGACCCTGATCCGAAACAGGCGGCATCAGATCTTGTTACAGTAATACGGAAAGCGCGTGAGGAGATATCATGAAATTAAAGGAACTGGGCGAATTCGGGTTTATCGACAGGATAAAAGTCGATGCCCTGTCAAGGCTCGAAGAGGATCTCGTTGGTATCGGTGATGACTGCGCTTTGTTTCAGGTTTCTCAGGGCAGGTCGATTCTCTTGACCACCGATATGCTGGTCGAGAGGGTTCACTTTTTGCTGGACAAGATGACGCTTTTCCAACTCGGGTACAAAGCCCTGGCAGTGAATCTCTCCGATATTGCCGCCAGCGGAGGGATCGCGCGTGAAGCCTTTATCTCGATTGCAGTACCTGAAAAAATCGAAGTCGCCGATCTGGAGGATATCTATCGCGGTATGAAAGCCCTGGCAGTCAAGTACGATGTCAATATCACCGGGGGCGATACAACCGGATCATTTATCGACCTTGTGATCAATATCGCTGTAACCGGTGAGATTGAAAAAGAGCAGGCTCTTTACAGAAACGGCGCGAGAGCAGGCGACCTGATCTGTGTCACCGGGAATCTTGGTGATTCGGCTACCGGGCTCGATATTCTATTGAATCATCCCGAACTCAAATCCGATTTTGAATCTCTCGTGAGCCAGCACCTCACTCCCGAGCCTCATCTGAAGCAGGGTCGGTTGATCGCGAAATCCAAACTGGCCTCGGCTATGATGGATATCTCCGATGGTCTCGCTTCGGATATCCGCCATATCTGCAAAGCGTCGGGTGTCGGCGCCGAAATCGAAATCGAACAGCTTCCACTTTCCCGTGACTATCAAAAATACGCCCATGAGCATTTAAACGATCCGCTCAAGACCGCCCTTGGAGTGGGAGAAGATTACTGCCTTTTGGTAACATTGAAGCGGTCGAATTATGACGCGCTCTCGCGTGAGATGTCAGCTAACGGATATGTTTTGCACGCTGTCGGTAAAATCACGGATAGCCGAGAGATAACTTTAAAGCATCCCGATGGTCGTACTGAACAATTACAATGGGGAGGCTGGGATCATTTCAAGGAGAAGGATGTATGAGCGATATCAAACCGGTTGTGATGACCATAGCGGGTTCGGATTCCGGTGGCGGTGCGGGAATCCAGGCAGACCTCAAGACTTTCACCGCCCTGCAAACATTCGGCACCACAGCGATCACCTCGCTGACATCGCAGAACCTCTCCGGGGTGCGTTCTATCCAGGCTGTCAAACCGGAGATAGTGCGCGATCAGATCGAGTTGGTGGCGGAGGGTTTTTCAGTACGGGCAGTCAAAACCGGCATGCTTTACTCGGCGGAGATAATCGAAATAATCGCGCAGACTCTGGAAAAACTTGAGCTCCCAAACCTTGTGGTAGATCCTGTTTTCGCCGCTACCTCGGGTGCCAGGCTGATCGAGGATGAGGCCGTCGAAACTCTAAAAAGCCGACTCTTCCCGCTGGCTAAAGTGATCACCCCCAACCTGGCCGAGGCGGAATATCTTGCTGGTATGAAGATCGAGGAGACAGATCAAATGAAAAAAGCGCTGGATCTGCTGGTTAAGAGATATCCGGATGCCGTGTTCGTGATCAAGGGAGGCCATCTCAAAGAGCGCGCGCTCGATCTGTATGGAGGCGGAGGGATCGAAGCTGGCGAGTTATCCTCACCCATGGTTGCGAATGTCAACAGCCATGGTTCCGGATGTACATTCGCCTCGGCGATAGCGGCTAATCTGGCTCATGGTAAAGATGTTGTCGAAGCGATGAAAGAAGCCAAGTTATATATCGATGGCGGGTTGAAAAACAGCCTTATCCTTGATGGCGATCTGCGTCTGATAGACCATTTCTGGCAGAAATAGAAATCACTTTTTAAAGCGCTTGGTGAGGATCTCCATCACTTCTTTTTCAAGCTTACCGAGGTATTTTTCGTAGGCGCGGATATTCTCCACCAGGTCGCCATCATAGACCGCTTCAGGCAACTCCTGGTTGAGGGTACGTTTGAGCCGGGCGACTTTTTCATCAGGAATGTTTTCCGCGTTTTCATCTTCAGAAGCCAGGCGATCGAGTGCCATCCGGATCGTCTCGGCGTCCTGCACCATCTTGTCACGCAGAATCTCGAGATCATGCATATAGCGCGCGTGCCTGCGGTTGAGCTGTTCTCTGAGGTCAGCGAAAATCCCTTCGCGGGAGTATTCATTTTTCATTCTGGACCCGTGGCCTGCAAGGATTTCAGAGAGTATATCTTTGACCGATGGTTTCCCGCGGTCAGTCAGTTTAAGCTTTTTTGCCATTTCCGATACTTTGCGATTTCAGGTCTTTAACAATGTTATACGCAGCTTCCGGGTTAGAGATTCCAGAAGCCGCCTCGCTCATTGCCTCCCTTTTTTCACGGTCTTCGATCAATTGCCTGAGCCGGTATTGCAGGCTGGCCATCTGGGTGATCTTGAATCCGGCACCATGCTCCAAAAGATACTCAGCATTGTGCTCCTCCTGGCCGGGATAGGGACGATAGACCGCAAGCGGCAACCCCGCGGCAAGACATTCCGAGGTCGTCAATCCTCCCGATTTGCTGATAGCCAGATCAGCGACCGCCATCAATTCTTCCATGAAATCGATATAACCAAATATACGATATGATATGCGGTTTTCAACAAATATCTTCTTATATTTTTCAGGCAGGGGCCACTGTTTGCCGGCCACCAGTATCAGTTGCAGGGGATGATCGATATTGCTGATGAAATGCACGAACAGGTCGAAATTCCGTTGCGAGAAAACATCGCGAAAAACCAGAAGCGTCAATATGTCCGGGTCGAGGTTGAACTTCTTGCGCAATTCGCTTTTATCCGGAAGGTTACAATACTTCGGATTAATCGGGATACCATGCACCCCGATTTTATTCTCATTGAGGTTAAGACGTTCCTTGATTGCCAGAAGCTCCGATTTCATGAATTCAGCCGGTACGAAAACCCTGTCGGTCCAGGGGCTGAGCCAGATCGAATGCAGGGCAAAATCGGTAACTATTATTGAATAATGAAAGTCGAAGCGGTTCAACTTGCGCAACAGCACTGCACTGTCGGATGCTAAAAAGTGAGTCGAGACCACGTAATCCGGCCTGACCTGCACCATCTTGCGGATAAACCTCTTTAAAATGAAATTGCGCATCGACCAGCCGAACGGGGTGGGGGGCTTGTACTTTGTTATCTCCTCATCATGGGAATACAGGATGCCCCATAGCCAGGGTGTTTTGGTAACCGAGATGTCGTAGCCCTTGCTGTATAGACTGGAAAAAATCGAGTTAGTATATGTGAGCACATCCTCAAGGTAGACATCATCCTGCGGATACATCTCCTTCCAGGCCTGCTTCAGTGAGGTCGAGGCCGCAAGGTGCCCCGAGCCAGTTGAAGCATACAATATTAAAGCGGTCTGTCTGTCGTTGTTTTTCATCATATCACCTATGATTATCTCGGCTTTCAGGACATTTTACTTGATTTTAGGCCGTGTATCGATATCTTGAATATACGGTTGATTCCCCGGCAGTCAACCATCAACATTGCGCAGAATAATGGAATATAATTCAAATGGAAACAGATGCGGGGGAATGACCTGCCCGTTTTGACCTTAGCCTGCAACCGGGAGTACTGCGAATGAACGCCAACTTCAAGTCTCGTATGAAAATAATTTAAAAAAAGTGGATCTCGAGGGTTAAAAATGTTAGCCCGAAGTCGATAAGTAAAATAGTTTCACATAAAAACAATTAATGAATCAGGATAACATTAAAAAAGATGCAATTCGCCGGGACTGTTCAGTTATGAGATTCTTTTCTGCTGTGGAAGCGACCCTGTTTGAGAACCTGCGCGAATTCTGCTGTTGTTTTGAGTATTCCAATATGGCTTTAAGCCTGCGACAATTGATTAATTCTGAAACCTGTTTCAAGTCGGAGTATGTTGCGGTCACTCCTGACGAGGCAGGTTTTTCTGCCGGTAACAGATTCCGGAACACCTCGCTTTTTGAGGACAATCCGGTTTCAGATACAAACGATATCTTCTACCAGTACGATGGGGTAGAAATTTCCTGCAATGTAACTGACAATTATGAGAGGCGTGCACGGCTTTTGTGCGGCCTGGCGTTGCCGGAATCAACACATAAATCTGCTCGCGATGAAACCCTGAACCTGTCACGAGCTCTCAAGCGCGAGATAGATTACAACCTCAAGCCGGGGCTGATGCGTTCACGCGACTCACTCTCGGTATTCATTCACCAGTTGCGCAACCCGCTGGCCACTGTAATCACGGCCGCCTCGCAAATTGAATCCAAGACCGATGACCGCTTCGATGATGATGACCGGATGCTGATGCAGTTTATAATCACTGAATCAGAACGGATCGAGAAATTTTTAAATATGTATTCACGCTACAATAAGGCGCGTCGCCTGGATATCCGCCAGATTCGTCTGGTTAACCTGGTCGATATTCTCAGGGAAGCCTGTGGCAAGATCGAAGCTGATGGTGTCGAGGTCGAATTCGCCTCGGGGATTGCTGACGGCCATATCTTTGTCGATGCTGATCCCGAGAAACTGTCCGAGGCCCTGACCCAGCTCGCACGCAACGGCATTGAAGCACTCGCTGGTCAAGCTGGCAGGATTCGTGTTGAAATTTCAAATGATCACAACCAAATCATTATAAAAGTTACTGATAATGGACCTGGAATCAGGCCGGAGATACTAAGGAAGGTAAAAGAGCCCTTTTTTTCCACCAAGGAAGGTGGTTCCGGTCTGGGATTAAGCGTGGTATCCAGGATTGCCTCGGCTCACGGGGGCCGGCTGGTTATCGATTCGGAAGGCCGACGGAAGACACAGGTCGCTATGCAGTTACCGTGCAAAAAAACGTTGTAATATAGAGGAGAAATGGGCTGTACAATGGATAGGATTTTGATCGTTGATGATGAAGTTGCCCTCCGGCAATCATTGACCATTCTGCTATCGCGCAAGGGCTACGCGGTCGACACCGCATCCAGCGCCGACGAGGCATTGACAATCATGGAATCCAGGCGTTATGACCTGGTGATCACGGACTTGAGAATGGAAGATATGGACGGCATGCAGCTTCTAAATAAAGTTAAAACCACTCATCCCGACACCGAAGTTATTCTGATGACCGCCTACGGTTCGATCGGCGGGGCGGTGGAGGCGATGAAACTGGGTGCTTTCGACTATGTAACCAAACCGTTCAAAAACGACCAATTGATCGTGGTAGTAGAGAAGTCCCTGGAGAGGCGCAAGCTGATCTCGGAGGTAAAATACCTGCGCGAAGCCCTCCAGAAAGACTTTTCCGAGGACAATATCGTAGTCCAGTCCGAACAGATGCGTTCTGTGATGGATCTGGTGCGCAAGATCGCACCCCAGAATTTATCAGTCCTGATTACCGGCGACTCCGGTACCGGAAAGGAAGTGATCGCCAAAGCGATTCACAATATATCCGACCGTTCAGGCAATCGCTTTATGGCGGTAAACTGCTCGGCTATGCCGGAACAACTCCTGGAAAGCGAGCTGTTCGGTCACATGAAAGGTTCCTTCACCGGCGCTACCGCCAGCAAGAAGGGGATGTTCGAGGAAGCTTCGGACGGAACTCTGCTTCTGGATGAAATCGGTGATATGCCCCTGGGACTGCAATCCAAGCTGTTGCGGGTCCTCGAAGAGAAAGCGATCAAGCCGGTCGGTTCCAACCTCGAAGTCGAGACCGATGTGCGTGTACTCGCCGCAACCAACAAAAACCTGGCAGAGATGGTCAAAGAGGGCAAATTCCGCGAAGACCTGTACTACCGCCTGGATGTTATCAGACTGCATATACCACCATTGAACGAACGACGCGAAGATATCGTGCCCCTGGCCGAATTTTTCCTCAGGCAGTATCGAGACGAGCTCGGCAAGCCCTCGATCAATCTGGGAAATTCCGCTGTCAATGCTCTGATAAATCACAGTTGGCCCGGCAATGTACGTGAACTGAAAAATACGATCAAGCGCTCGATGGCACTGGCCAACAAGGACATCCTGGAAAGCGAAGATGTCTACTTCGTCCCGTCCGATTTAAGCGCGCCCAAACCGGGACGCCTGGAGATCAAGCGACCTCCCGAGAACAACACGCTCGAGGACAGCCAGAGAGAGCATATCAGGCGAGCCCTGATAGCCAATAACTGGAATTATACCAAGACCTCCAAGCAACTCGGAATCGGCAGAACCACGCTCTGGCGCAAGGTCAAAAAGTATGACCTGAAACAGGAATTGGTTTCTCATTGAAACGGCCCGAACAAAAATAGAACAGCGTAAGTTCTATTTTAGAACATAGATATTAAAAGGGGATTTTGGAGGGCTGTTAAAGATTATATACAGCAACGACTTGCAGTCTGTGAATAATCTTTTCAGTATGGCATGGTAATTGCAAAAAGCTGGGTGTCATGGAAGATCAAATCCTGAAAAAAGAAATCCTTTTGGTGGATGACAACCTCAGTTTTTTGAAGTCGATGCAACTCGCGCTAAAGAAGATCGGCCTCAAATGCCAGATCTGTCAGAATCTGCAGATGGCGCGCGATTATCTGCAGGACAGAAAATACGATCTGGTAATCTGCGATTATTTTATGCCTGATTGTGATGGTAAATCCGCTCTGGATGAGTTAGGTGAGTTAAACCGCAGTTGTCAGCTGGTGTTGACGTCCTCCTATCCTCTCGATATGGAATTCAAAAAGACGGACAGGTTTGTTTTTGTAGACAAGCTGAGTCTGTTAGAGTGGATATCGGACAATCATGTACAATACCAAATCGCCTGAAGAAGACCAGTTCTATCAAAACAGCTATATCGATTCAAGACTCAACCGCACGGTTCTTGAAGACAGCAGGCCGGAAATCGGGTTTACCGACAAGGCCCAGAACGCGGTATTCAAAAGCCTCAAAAAGGTCATCAAAAATTCATATACCAGAAATGAACTGTTCATCAAACTGACCTCACGGCTGGACAAGTTTTTTTCAATAAACCGTGCCAGTATGGCATTTTACGAGGAATCCAGAGATCTCGTCAGTATTCCCTACATGATGGCAAACAGGGAGTACAAAAGCGGGGTTCAGATAAATTTCGTCGCCACCAACTCAATTATTACAAATGTCCTCTTGAAACGTAAGATATTCGTGCGCGATTTTCCCCATTTTCTGGCGATTAACGAACTCGAAAAGAAGATACTACTCGACCGTGAATCCAATTGCCTGGCAGTTGTACCGCTGATCTGCGGAGAGGAATTAGTGGGGACCCTGAATTTCGCCTCGGCGTCGTATTTCGCCTTTAGCCTGCTGGAGTCCCACCTGTTGGATTACCTGTTCGAAAGGACCGCTGAGAAACTGTTGGAATTGCCCCGTTGATCCGGATAATAACATAATCCTAACAAAACTAACCTAAAACAGCATCTTTTTTTGATATTTACTCAATTTTGAGCGTATAATCCTGTGGAAATCAGGATAAAAAAATGTTAAAAAATTAATTGAAATTTGTTGGCATAAGCTTATTTTTGTAAACAGCTTAAAACAGAATAATTCTCAGAACTTACCTGTCGCTTAACCTGTTTTAAGACAATTGGCACAAGTAAACACCATTTGTGTTCTACCTGCGATCTCAAAGGGGTTGAAATATGAAGTTAGTCAGGTTACATGCCTGGACCAAAGACCTCAAGGAAGCCGCAAAAATCCAGGAGAATCTGGCACATTTTGTTGATCTGAATCTTCCTCCAAAAGAAATCGAGCTGATAGCCGGCGCTGACGTGGCTTATTCCAAAAAAGACAACGCCGTCTTTGCCAGTATCGTGGTAATGAATTATCCCGAACTGACGCCCCTGGAGAAGGTCAAGGCGCAGTCATATGCCGATTTCCCCTACGTTCCCGGGTTTCTGACATTTCGTGAAGGACCGGTGCTGGTTAAAGCGCTTGAAAGGGTGCAGCGAGTGCCGGACTTGATCCTGTTCGACGGCAATGGTATCGCTCATCCCAAAGGAATCGGCCTGGCGACTCACCTGGGCGTGATCCTGGATCTGCCCACTGTCGGTTGCGCCAAAAAGAAGCTTTTGGGCAATCATCATGAGGTACCTGACCAGTTCGGTGCTCAAGTACCGCTTGAACATGAGGATAAACAGATCGGCGCAGTGGTGCGTACCCGGGTCGGGGTAAAACCTTTGTATATTTCAGCCGGCAACAAGATAGGTCTGGACGACGCGGTCGAATTGGTTTTGTCGGCAACCCGCGGTTACCGTCTGCCCGAACCCCAGAGGCTGGCTCATGTCCTGGTCAACAAGATGCGTCGCAATTACGACAACCGCAAGAAAGATAACCGCGGTAATCATAAAAACCGCAACAAGCAGAGACAGATACGATAGTTTCCATGCTGGATGATATCAGGCAGCTCGCAGATAAATTTTATCCCCGCATGCTCGAACTGCGGCGTTTTTTTCATGCCCACCCCGAACTGGCTTTCGAGGAGAAGCTGACTTCTGAGAAAATACAGGCGACCCTTCAAGATCTCGGGATCGACTTTAAAGTCATGGCAAAAACCGGGGTAGTTGGCACCCTGACCGGCAACAAGCAGTCCCCGTTGTGCGCGTTGCGTTCGGATATCGATGCTCTTCCGATTCTGGAAAAAACAGAACTTGAATTCAAGTCGAAGTATCCCGGCCGAATGCACGCCTGCGGGCATGATATACATATGGCTTCCGTATTGGGCGCGGCCATGATCCTTGTAAAACTGCGCGATAAACTTCCCGGTTCGGTGCGTTTTATCTTCCAGCCGGCCGAGGAACAGCCGCCCGGGGGTGCGATCAAGCTGATTGATGAAGGTGTAATGGAAAAACCCGCTGTGGATATGATTTTCGGACTGCATACTGATCCGAATATCGATGTCGGGAAAATCGGTCTGCGTGACGGTGTTCTGATGTCAGAAGTGCTGGATTTTAACCTTTCGGTGAAAGGCCGGGGTGGTCATGGTGCCCGTCCGCACGATACCGTCGACGCTGTCGTTATAGCTTCACAGCTGGTGACGGCACTGCAGACGATTGTGTCCCGCAATATCGACCCGATCGAGAACGCGGTCCTGACGATTGGCCGCATGAGCGGTGGAAGCGCGCGCAACGTGATTGCCAATGAAGTAAATCTCGAGGGCACGATCCGGGGCACCTCGTCTGAAACCGTCAGGCTGGTTAAAGCCCGTCTCGAGAAGACCTGCCGGAACATCTCGGAGGCTTTCGAGGCTTCTTTCGAACTCGATTATATCGCCGGTTACCCGGTGCTGATCAATAATTCCGATGCTAACTTCTATATTACCCGCGCGGCCGAGGCACTATTCGGTGCGGAATGCCTGACATATTTAGATAATCCGGGACTGGGGGGCGAAGATTTCTCGCGCTACCTTGAGCATGCGCCCGGTGCCATGTTTCGCCTGGGAATTCGCAACGCGGAAATCGGGGCGGTCCATCAATGGCACAGTGACCGCTATTTGTGCGATGAAAAATCTCTGTTATACGCCAGCTCCATTCTGGCAGGTGCAGTTTACAGTTTTCTAAATCATCAAAAGTGAGTATATTGCCCTCAGATATGTGTACTCGAACCAGGATCAGGATTAAATAAGTGAATACCAGATATACGTTGTTGGGATTAGTAGTGCTGATTTTTCTTCTTTGCGCCAGTGCTTTTGCGATCGACAGACGTGGATATTATCCCGAGGACTGGATCAGTTACACCAATACGCGCTACGTTCGCTCCATCGCGGTCGGATTTTACAATGTCTATTTCGGCACAACCCAGGGGATATTGCAGTATGATATGAACCGCGAACAGTGGCTGGATCCGATAACTTCCTCGGATGGTCTGCCTGACGACGAGATAAATATGATTACGGTTACCGATGACGGCAATCGTATCCATGTCAATACCCCCAGCGGAAATTATATGTACGAGACCGCTTTCAAGGAATGGTACCCGAGTGACTTGTTTCCGATCAGTGAAGTCAGAAACGATCTGAACCAGATCGGGACATTCGAAACTTATATTGCCCCCTTCGGTTTTCATATCCAGCAACCCCATGTGATCACCGGCCCGGAACTGCGTGAATACCCGATTTCGACCGCTGTCAAGAGTTCCCAGGGCGATATCTGGCTGGGAACATGGGGGCTGGGGCCGGGATTGATAGAAAGCTACGGGGTAGAGATCGACCTGCTCAAGTTCGGACTGTATACATCAGACTGCCGAACCATGTATCTTAATGATGACAGGTTTTATTTTGGCGGCAGAACCAACTTTCGAGGTGAAAATGCGCTTACTATCTGGAATCGTGCAGATAACAGCTGGAAATATATTGAAGCCCGCTATGACAACAGTTTTATTTCTGACCAGGTCAACGCAATTACCAGTGTCGACGACAATATCTTTATGGCGACAGATTTTGGCCTGGTAAGTATGAGCCCGGATGGTACAGTCCGTAAATCCTACGGTTCCCCGGGATATTTTCAGACTGACCTGCTTTTGTCTTTGGAGCATCATGGCAAATACCTTTTTACGGGATCCGATAAGGGAATGTATTACCTCGACCTGGAGGGCGATTCAGTCGAATATATGGGCGGTCAGTTGATGGCTAACGCCGCGGTTTTAGATATCGAATATTACAAAAACGACCTCTGGCTGGGGACAGATGTCGGAGCTGTGCGCTATGATTTCAAGACTTCGCGCTTTTATCGCTACGGCTCGACCGGAGGGGTGTTGCTCGGATTTATGATTGATATAGAAGCCGACCCATCAGAGGGACTTTGGTTTGCCGGGGAGCATCACCTGGTCTGGATGGATGACAGCTTTAACGAGCGGGAAAGGTTCAGTATCGATGCCGATCTGGATGGGTTTTCGCCCAATAAGCTGGCAGTGGGTGAACGCTTTTTATGGGTCGCCACTGATTACGGGATGTATCGCTATGATCGTCTCAAGCATTACTGGAAGCATTACCTTGAAGACGACGGTATCATCGACAACAGGGTTTACGACCTGTTACTTGACGGTGATTATCTCTGGATCGCTACGGCCGGCGGTGTAACCCGTTTCTACTGGAACAACCCGATGCGTTCCAAGGATTATTGACCGCGTAAATGTTGATAATTGACATAGGGGCTGAATTAGTGTAACATTCACCTGCGGGGACTGTGAATGGTGGAAATTATTACAAGAAATCTGACGCTTAAAATCGTCGCTTTAGTTTTAGCGGGATTGTTCTGGTTTCATGTCGTCACCGAAAAGGAGTATAACCACGAATTCGAGGTGCCGTTTGTGTTCCAGGGAATCTCGGATGGTTTGATTTTGACCACACCTCCGCCTGAGCGAATCCATGTTCGCCTTTCGGGAACAGGGAAGGAATTACTCGGCTATATCTTCAAAAAACCGGCCCTGATATACCAGACCGCTATCGATGAACGGGGTATTTACCCGGTTGAGCTGACTTCGGAGGATCTCTATTTCGATGACAATATTCAAGCCGAAGTTGTCGATGTGATCGAACCCCGCGAGCTCAAGTTCCGAATAGAGAATGTGCGCGAGAAAGTCGTGGATGTGATACCGAAAGTCGATATCACGCCGGCTCTCGGATATGTCAAACTGGGCGAACTCGAGGTGCAACCGGACACGGTCAAGGTCAGCGGTCCTCAGAGGGTGGTGCGGTATCTCAGATCGGTCTCCACACGCGAACTTAAATTCGATGATGTCAAAAAAAATATCGACGAGAATATTCGTCTTGAGGTTGCCGACACGCTGTTTATAACTCCGGAAAGCACGACCGTAAATATATTTCAGAGGATCGTGCCGATAGTCGAAAAACGGTTCGGTCCCCTGGCAATCGAAACCTATAATACAAAGTTGTTCGATTCAACACTGATATATCCGGATTCGATCTACCTGCAGATAGAAGGCCCCCGTGGATTGATTGACAGCCTTGAAATCAACAACTTCTCGGCTATTATTAACTTCCGCGGGCTCGAAGCCGGCAGTACACTGGTTATGCCGGATGTGGTCGTGCCGGATGGTTACAAGCTTATCGAAACCGATCCCAACTCAGTTATCGTCAAAGCCTACAAAAGTGAAAATACTGGGAATTGAAACATCCTGCGACGAGACCTCGGTAGCTGTCGTTGAGGACACCCGGCGGATTTTAGTCAACCATATCTACTCTCAGGTAGATCATGAAAAATATGGTGGTATCGTACCCGAGATAGCATCCCGTCAACAGTTGAAGAAACTGCCACCGCTGTATGATTCAGCCCTGCTTGAAGCCGGGATAGACCTTGGGGATGTCGACGGAATTGCTGTCACGATGGGTCCCGGGCTGGTGGGGTCGCTTCTGGTCGGTGTCAATTTTGCCAAAGGACTGTCATGGGCATCCGGTCTTCCACTGGTGGGAATCAATCATATCGAAGGCCATATCTTTTCCAACCTGCTTGAACATGATGACCTCGTGCCGCCTTTTATTGCGCTGGTGGTTTCAGGTGGTCATACGATGCTGTTTTACATACGGGAACTGCTCGAGTACGAACTACTGGGGCAGACGCGTGATGACGCCGCCGGTGAGGCTTATGACAAGGTCGCCAAGTTACTCGGGCTCGGTTATCCGGGAGGGAAGGTTATCGATGATCTGGCCGGAAAAGGTGATCCCGGTTTTTACAAGTTTCCACGTGCTTTTATCAAAGATAATTCCTTCGAATTCTCTTTTTCCGGGCTGAAGACCGCTGTGCTTCTGTACCTCCGTGAAAAGGGGGAATCATATGTGCGTACAAATCTTGAGCATATCTGTGCATCTTTCCAGGAGGCCGTTGTCGATGTACTGGTTGCAAAGGCAATGCTGGCGCTGGACAGTTACGATTGCCCTAAAATTGCCCTGGCGGGCGGAGTGGCGGCCAATTCCCGCCTGCGGGAGAAGCTCAAACAAGAGGTGGAAGAAGCCGGCGCTGAATTGTACTATCCCTCGCTGCCGCTATGTACCGACAACGCCGCCATGATTGCCGCCGCCGGCTGTAAGCGTCTCGAACGAGGCCACAAGTCTGACCTGGACTTGAATGCTTTTCCATATCTCCCTCTGGCTGAATAGACTATTGACAGCCCGTCCCCGGTTTTTTAATTTATTCCCCATTGCATGGGGGATTTGACATGAAATTCGAAATCTATCTGGGAGATATCACGGATCAGGAGACCGACGCGATTGTCAATGCCGCCAACAATCACCTCTGGATGGGTTCCGGGGTAGCCGGTGCAATCAAGCGCAAAGGTGGCCCGATGATCGAGGACGAAGCCGTCAAGGTGGGGCCAATCGATGTCGGTCAGGCAGTTGCCACAAATGCCGGCAATCTCAAAGCAAGGTATGTTATCCATGCCGCCGGTATGGGCCAGGATTTGCAGACAGCCGATGAACTGGTGCGTACATCCACACTCTCATCTCTGAAAGAAGCGGAACGATTGAAACTGAAATCGATCGCTTTCCCGGCCATAGGAACCGGAGTCGGCGGGCTGGATATGCGTCGTTGTGCGGAGATTATGATCGAGGTCATCAAGGGTTTTGAGCCTGAATTTTTGCGGAAAGTCCGTTTTGTGCTCTTCGATCAGAACTCTTACAAAGTCTTTAAAGAGGTGGCCGAAATCTAAGCTGGTTTATCATCATCACCAGTCTCTCTTTCCGGCCTCATTTCGTCGTTGATCTCGTCTTCGGGCAATACCGCGAGTTTTTCGTTGTGGGTAGCATTGCGTATGTCCAGAAAGCCGATCACCTGGGCAGAGACCATGATGTTTAAAAAGTAACTTGCAATGAAGAAGAATATAAACACAAGTGAGATCATTACAAATACCGAGCCGGCGGTCATGGACCAGTTCAAATCCAAAGCATAGCCGACATCCAGGAGCTCATTGACGTCGATAGATATCCCCGGCAAGAGAGTTGTGAAAAACGTAATGAACGGGCAATGGATAAAAAACTCCCTGGCCGCTGATGAAAACAGCTCAGCCTGTTTGTCGCCCATGGCCAATTTTGTACTCCAGTTCGTAAACTGAATCGCCCTGATTGAGAAATAAGTCAGTACGAAGACGCTGATCTTGGCCAGAACCAGCGATCCCGCGGTATAAAGCGACCATCGCAAGGGCTGTGTGGTGACCGCCGCGAAAGAATCGAACAGCGCTGTCATGGCGTCCTCGCCCTTGACCGCGGTCACCGCCGGCCCGAGCAGGATAAATGTGCTCAACAAAAATATCACCAGTACCGCAAACAGCGAGACCACGAAGAAGGGGAAATCGTAGAAAAAGCCATAGATCAATTCACCGA
>WJMC01000217.1 GCA_014728145.1 Candidatus Zixiibacteriota bacterium
ATATTCTCTCACTCAGGGGATCATGGAACTACGTGAGGAAATGGCGAAGTGGCTTTCAACTCCGGAGCGGGAGATTTCCCCCAATGTGATTCAGATTACGACCGGGTCCCAGCAATGTCTTGACCTGGTGGGGCGTGCTTTCCTGAACCCCGGAGACTACGTTATGACTGAAGCTCCGACTTACCTCGGTGCGCTCAGCGCGTTTGATTTCTACCAGGCACGATACTGCACTGTGCCTATGGATGAAAACGGGATGATTGTCGAGCAGGCCGAGGAACAGATAAAGAAATATAAGCCGAAGCTTATCTATGTCGTCCCCAATTTTCAGAATCCATCGGGTATAACCATGAGTCTCGAGCGTCGTGAGGCATTGGTCGAGCTGGCAGGCAAATACCAGATTCCGATCATCGATGACAATCCCTATGGTGAACTGCGTTATTCCGGCGAGCAGGTACCATCCTTGAAAACAATCGGCGGTAACGCAGTTGTCAGCCTGGGAACGTTTTCGAAAACTATTTCGCCGGGTGTCAGGATCGGCTGGGCGGTAGCCTGTCCGGAAGTTGCCCGGATGCTCGAGAAAGTCAAGCAGTCGACGGACCTGCATTCTACCACGTTCACCCAGTACCTTGTGCTGGAGTATATCAAAGCCGGTCATCTGCAGGGGCACCTCGAGCTGATCAAGGAAGCTTATCGTAAACGCCGTGATACCATGATCAGGGCGATGACCGAGATGTTTCCGGAAAATGTCAGTTTTACTCGTCCAGAGGGCGGTTTGTTTTTATGGGTAACACTTCCTGAAGGATATTCCGCTGACGAGATGTTTGACAGGGCAATCGAGGCCGGTGTAGCTTTTGTACCGGGCAAACCGTTTTTCCCCCATGAAGACAGCGAACGTCATTTCCGGCTTAATTTCTGCCACCCGACTGAAGATAACATCGTCGAAGGCATCAAACGGCTGGCAGGAGTACTCGAAAAACTCTGATCGACAGAATATACGTTCTTTAAGTCCCGCCATGAGCGGGACTTTTTTTATTGCTTGTATTGATTTGTTTAACTTCAATGTGACTGACTTATATACATGAGGTGATTATGCGCAGGATAAAATTCTTTAAAATGCACGGTCTCGGTAACAGCTTCATATTCCTGGATCTGCTTGACAGGAGCTACCGCTCAGTCGATTACAGCGACCTGGCCAGGAGTATCTGCGATATCTCCACGGGGGTGGGTGCCGACGGGCTGATCCTGATCGGCAAGTCGAGAAGGGCCGATTTTGCCATGAGGATCATCAATTCTGACGGCAGTGAGGCGGAGATGTGCGGCAATGGCCTGCGTTGTATGGTGCGCTACCTGTATGACAACCAGCTGGCTTCCGGAAAAAAAATGAATGTGGATACGCTGGCGGGCAGGATTTCTGCCGAGGTGGTGGACAGTTCGAAAAACAGCTTCAAGGTTAAAGTGGCGATGGGAAGACCTGTTTTTGATACCGATCAGATTCCGGTTTTGAGCAGATCCAAGGAGCATATCGAAAAAGCAATCCGGGTAAATAATCAACAGTTGAAGATCACTGTTGTTTCGATGGGCAACCCGCATGCAGTCTGTTTTGTGGAGGATTTTGATTTCGATCTGCATTTGCTCGGACCTATGCTGGAAAACCACAAGATATTCCCGGAACGCGCAAATGTCGAATTCGTGAAAGTCTTATCTTCAAACAGGATAGCCCTCAAAAGCTGGGAACGTGGAGCCGGACCGACCAGCGCTTCAGGAACCGGTGCTTCTGCATCGGTTGCGGCCGGGATAAAAACCGGGCGTTTGCGTAGCGAAGTTGATGTCAGATTCGAAAATGGTAACCTGGCTTTATATCAGGATCCCGATGAACATGTGATTTACCAGTCCGGACCCGCAGAGTATATCCTGTGCGGTGAATACTACTATCGCGGATAATCTAAAATATTTGTTGAATTACACCTGTTTATGCTGTACTAATGGGAGGTTATGACGGACTTTATTTATGATGATCTGGTTGGATTGCTGAGCCCTGAAGTCGAGCTCGATGAAGACAGGATTCGTTCCCTTCTCGAGAAACCTCGCGACAGCAAGTTCGGCGATTTCGCTTTTCCAGCTTTCAGCCTGGCGAAAATACGGAAAAACGCACCACCCAAAATCGCCCAGGAGATATACTCAAAGATCGAAGGCAAATTGCCGTACAACTCGATCACTTCAGCTTCGGTCGCCGGGGGTTATATCAATTTCACCGTGGACACAAAAACCCTGGCGGAAAAACTGCTTTCGCGGATCTTCAAACTTGGAAAAGATTACGGTAACAGCAGTATCGGTGAGGGCGAGAATGTCATCATAGATTTATCCTCCCCCAATATCGCCAAGCCTTTTCATGTCGGCCACCTCCGCTCGACAGTCGTCGGGAGCTGTCTCTACCGCCTGTACGAAAAACTTGGCTATAAATGTGTCGGGATCAATCACCTTGGCGACTGGGGCACGCAATTCGGTAAATTGATCGTAGCGTTTAAGAAGTTCGCCGACGATAAAACCTTCCGGAAAGAACCTGTTTACGCACTCCTGGATCTGTATATTCGATTTCACAGAGAAGCTAAACAGGATCCCGCGCTCGAGGACGAGGCCCGGGCCGAATTCAAAAAGCTCGAGCAGGGTGATGCCGAAGCGCTTGCGATCTGGCGTAAGTTTCTCGATTACAGCCTCGAAGAATACAAGCGCATTTATGATATCCTGAATGCCACAATTGATGAATACACAGGTGAATCTTTTTACAACGACAAGATGGATTCCGCGCTTGAGCTTCTGGAGTCACGCGGGATGACCCGCTTGAGCCGTGATGCCCTGATTGTCGATCTCGAGGAATATGACCTGGGCGCGGCACTATTGCGTAAATCGGATGAATCGACATTGTACCTGACACGTGACCTGGCAGCCATATTATACCGCTACAAAACTTATGATTTCGCCAAAGCTTTATACGTTGTCGGGTCAGCGCAGGCATTGCATTTCAAACAGCTCTTCAAGATCGTCGAACTGCTCGGCTATGGCTGGTATGAGAACTGTCATCATGTCGAGTTCGGCTGGATCAAGTTTGGTAAAGAAATGATGTCCACCCGCGAAGGGAATATAGTTTTTCTTGACGATGTCATCAAAAAGGCAACAGCGCTGGCGCGTGAAATAATCATAGATAAAAATCCTGATATCGACGATCTCGATGAATCCGCGCAGGCCATCGGGGTGGGGGCGATAATCTATGCCGACCTGAATGTGCGCCGTACCCATGACATTAATTTCAGCTGGGAAGAAGCGCTCAATTTTGACGGTAATACGGGACCATATTTGCAGTACACTCATACCCGTCTGGCGAGCCTGGAACGCAAATACGGTAATGTTGTCACCGACAAGGTAGACTTCAGCCGGATCGCAGAGCCCGAAGAGAAGAGCCTGATGCTCAGCCTGTATGCTTTCCCTCAAAAGATTGCGCAGGCGGCCGATGATTTTGAGCCGGCGGTCGTGTGCAATTACCTGTATGAACTGGCACAGTATCTCAACAGTTTTTACCAGAAACATCGCGTGATTTCCGACGATGTCGAATTGACCCGGGCGCGCATGCTGTTAATGCGCTCAGTCAGGATCGTAATGGCCGAGGGGCTTCGCATCCTGGGGCTCAAAGCTATGGAGAAAATGTGATGACTCAGACAATGACCGATAAGCTGATCCTTGTCCCAGGATCGAAAAGACATACTATAAATTCCCTGCTGGCCGGAATTCTTTCCAAACAAGATGTGACCATCGCTAATCCGTATCCGGGACTTGACCTGGATACATATAGACCGCTGTTAAACTCTGCAGGCTATGATCTGTCAAAAAACGAGGGTAAACTTGTTCTTGAGAAAAATGAAAGTGTTGAAGCTGAGTCTTCAAATTTTGTGGATAGTAAAACGATCTTTCAGGTAGATGATCGTCTCGCCCTGGCTCTCAACCTCAAGCACAACATGAAACTCAGTTACCGTCGTGAAAACAGCGAGGATTTTGAACGCAAGGTTTTGGTTCTGCGTCGTACGGGAGTTGAATTAGCCGAGGGAAACGGTGACCAGGACGACACTGAGAAAATCAATTTCCATTCTTTCAACCCGGTCAAGATCAAATTTAATTTTGCGACCAGTAATTATAATATGGCGGAAACAGTTGGTCTGATGAATTCCCTGTCGGGGAAGGACTATGAACTGCTGGCTGATTTTGACCTGGCAGATTTGATCGAGCTGTCAAATTACCCTCTGAGTTATGAACTTCAAAACCTTGCTCAGCATGAAGAAGAGGACGAACTTGCTAAAAGACTTAAACGGCTCAGGAAAAAATCCGGTAAGAACCGTTTTCATTATCGTCTCAAAAATCTGCAAAAGCTTGAAGACAGTGAAATCATGCTTCCGGCCGATCCCATGATCTCTTCCTTTCTTGTAGTTTCGGCCGTCTGCAACAATAGCGATATCGCTCTCGGATACCTGAAACCATTCAATTGCGATCAGACATTTGTCAGGATATTGAATCGCCTCGGGCTCAAGGCCGATCTCCAGAAGACATCGAGCGAAAAAAGTCAACCCGGGCATATCATCAAAGTCAGCCCCGATGACCTGACCGGGAGGAAGATCGATGAAAAACAGATGAGGCACTGCCTGTACGCATTCGCTCCATTGTCAATTATGGCTATGTTCGCAACCGGCAAGACTATACTGCGCGGCCTGCCCAGATCGAGTTCAAAGTGGACATCACGAATTGATGGAGTGGCAAGGATTTTGACCTCAGCCGGTGCGAGAGTGGGCGAAATCGAGGATGGTCTGGTTATCGAACCGCCACTGCATGATTTCAACGAGGTTGAACCACGGAAACTCAATGACCCATATCTAATGCTGACACAATTCACAGCCTCTGTTTTAATAAACCGGGAAATACTTCCACCGGAAACTTTTAGTTTTTCTAAAACATATCCACATTACCAGGACTTGTTAAAGCAGGTCACATCACTTAAGAAATCCCTTGCCAGTTAGGGAGTTTTAGCATTTCTTCCGCTTTTATTTGAAAGGGGATTAATCCGTGGCTGAGCTTCCTCAGATTCACGCCGGAAACCATAAAATCCAGATTACACAGGGCTCGATTCATAAAGCCTTTTTCAAACTGGCCGCCCCGGCTGTTGCTACGATGTCGGTAGAATTTGTGCTGTCGATTACTGATATGTTTTTTGTCGGCAGGATTGGCGGTCCGGAACCGGTGGCGATATTGACCTCGAGCATGTTTGTGCTCTGGATCGTATGGTCTTTGATGATGATTCTGGATATCGGCGTGGTAGCGGTGATCTCGCGTTATTTCGGGGCCAGTGAATTTGACCGAGCCAGCTATGTCGGCACACACTCTATCGGTTATGCAGTCATTACAGGTTTAGTTATTACGGTGGTGGGCATAATTCTCGCACCGCTGGCTTTCAAGGTGATGGAATCCTCGCCCGAAGTTGCTGCCGGCGGGACCTCCTATCTGCGCATAAGATTTCTTGCCAGCATACCATTTGTCATTAATGAAGTTATCGCGGCAACGTTTAGATCTACCGGGGACACAAAAACTCCCATGATCGCATCTTTTGCTGTTGTCGGTACAAATATAATTCTGGACCCATTATTGATCTTCGGGATCGGACCGTTCCCGGAGATGGGTACCGATGGCGCTTCACTTGCTTCGGTTTTTGCAGTTCTGGTCGGTACGGTGGTGATCCTGCTGTTTCTGAGAGCGGGTAAGTTGGCAATTCCTTTAAAGCTCAGATTACTGAGCAAATTTGACTATAAGCTTCTGATCAGGATCACGCGTATCGGATTTCCGCTTTCGATGGCCAGCGTATTGTTCTCTATGGTATATTTTATTCTTACCAGGATAGCGAACGACTTTGGAGATCCCGCCGTAGCCGCGCTCGGAATAGGAAACCGCTGTGAGTCGATTTCATACCTGCTCTGCTTCGGGGCTTCGATGGCTACCAGCGCCATGATTGGCCAGAATCTGGGGGCAAATCAGCCGGATCGGGCTGAAAAAGCTGGATGGGTGTCATTTATGTACGGGGCAATATTTACCGGGATAATTTCGATACTCTTTTTTACAATACCTCATCAGATCAGCAGATTCTTCATGCCGGAGGCGACTGTCGAACCACTGGTCGTCAACTACCTGATAATCCTGGGTGTCTCGCAGGTCTTTATGGCCGCGGAAATCATCCTCGAAGGCGCATTCTCGGGGGCGGGGGATACCCTGCCACCGACGATTATCGGAGTCAGCTGGTCATTGTTCCGGATTCCGCTGGCGTACTTTTTGTGCTTCACACTCGATATGGGGATCACCGGTCTGTGGTGGGCGATTTCCGGGACTTCGATCATCAAAGGGTCAATGCTGATTATCTGGTTTAAACGGGGCAAATGGAAACTCAAGCAAGTCTGAGGTTGATCTTTTCGTGACGGTAAGTTTTATTAGACGTGGAGGTGAGTTGAATAAAGTCGGCTACATATATCACGATCTTTACCTTAAACACAAGGCATCAACATATCATCCCGAAAGACCTGAAAGACTGATCGCGATAAATACCGCCGTCGAAGACGCCGGGTTGTTCGACGATCTGGTTCGAATCACACCGAAACCCGCTGAAAAAGAAGATATCCTTAAAGTACACAGCGAAGAGTACTACAAGAGAGTTGAAGCAACCAAAGGCAAGCAGGGACATCTCGATCCGGATACTTATTACAATGAGCATTCATTTGATGCCGCTCTGATGGCGGTCGGGGGAGTTCTAACGGCAGGAAAAAAAGTCTTTGCTAAAGATATAGATCGCGCCTTTTGCGCCGTCAGGCCACCGGGTCATCATGTCGATCGCGACAACTCCAAAGGCTTCTGCCTGTTCAACAATATCGCTGTACTGGCCCGCTATCTTATCGATGAATACAAGTTCGAACGTGTCGCGATTTTGGATTGGGATGGGCACCACGGTAACGGCACTCAGAACATCTTCTATTCTGATCCCATGGTACATTACACCAGTCTTCATCGTTATCCATTCTATCCCGGCACCGGAAGTGCATCGGATATGGGTTATGCTGACGGTGTCGGTTACAACCTCAATTTCCCATTGTCGGCCGGCGCGGGAGATCGTGAATTCAACGATATCATCAGTCAGACCTGGACCGAGGCGATGAACAACTTCAAACCGCAGATAATCCTGCTGTCAGCCGGTTTTGACGCCTATGAAAAAGATCCGTTGGTCGGACTGGGGGTAACTCTATCTGGTTTCGAGAAAGCCGGCAGGCGGGTCTGTCGGGTGGCTGATGATATGTGCGGAGGCAGGTTGATTTCAGTTCTTGAGGGTGGATATGTGCTCAATTTTATAAATCAGGCAGTTATAGATCATTTAAAAATACTAATGGAGTAACACATGGCTGAGAAAATAGTTCGCTTCGAGCATGACGGCAATTGCTGGGGCAGATACGACGATTCGTCACAAAAAGTCCTGCTGATAGAAGGGGATCTGTTCGGTGAACACAAAGTAACGGAGCAGGCGTTTGATTTCGAGAAAATCAAGCTATTACCGGCAGTTGCGCCGGAGAAGATCGTCTGCGTCGGTTTAAACTACGCCCGTCATGTCGAACATTCACAGTCGGCCGACAAAGTTCCGGACGAACCACTTTTATTCATGAAACCTCCCAGTTCTCTTCTGGCCCACGGTGAAACTATCATATATCCGGATTTTGTGGATCGTGTCGACTACGAGGCCGAGATGGGTGTCGTGATTGGAAAAACTCTCAAAAAAGTCACGCCCGAAGAAGCTGAAAAGGCGATATTCGGGTTGACCTGTGTCAACGATGTCACCGCGCGCCACCTGCAGAAGAAAGATGGTCAATGGACCCGCGCCAAAGGCTTTGACACATTCTGTCCGGTCGGGCCCTGGATTGAGCGCGGAGTAGATTTCTCCGACCTTTCGGTTGAAGCCTATCTCAACGGTGAACAGAAACAGTACGGCCGTACAAGCGACCAGATCTTCAAACCCGGATTCCTGATAGCATATATTTCCCGGGTGATGACACTCAAGCCGGGCGATTTGATCGCTACCGGCACACCCCAGGGGATAGACCCGATGAAGGTCGGTGATAAAATAGAAATCGTTGTTGAAAATGTCGGAAGACTAATCAATCATATAGGAGAGTGATATGGCAGGGAAATCCAAAGCCTCGCTGTGCGTTCATGCCGGCGAAGAAAAGATGGAGTTCGCCAACGCGGTTGTTCCGCCGGTATTCAATACCTCGACTTATGTCTTTAAAAACATGCAGGAACTGCGTGACTACGTTAAGGGCGATGATTCCCTTTATTTATATTCGCGCTACACCAACCCTACAGTTGAAGCCTGCGAAACCAAGCTGGCCGCACTCGAAGGTGGTCAGAAATGCCTGGTGACATCCTCCGGGCAGGCGGCCGCTTCCTCGGCCGTTTTCGGGATCCTGCGAAAAGGTGATCACCTGGTGGCAACTCCCACGCTCTATGGCGGGGTGTTTTCTCTGTTGTCGGAGATAGTACCCGGCACGGGACTGGAGGTTACATTCGCGGATTCGCCCTCGATCGAAGATGTAAAAAAAGCGGTCCGGCCCGAAACTAAAGTCATCTACACCGAATCCCCGACAAATCCGAATATGACTTTAGTTGATTTGAAGGCAGTCGCTGAACTGGCACATGAAAATGACGCAGTCATGATGGTGGACAACACCTTCGCAACTCCGATCAACCAGAATCCGCTTGAACTGGGCGCGGATGTTGTCATCCATTCCGGCACCAAGTATCTCGGCGGTCATTCCGATCTCGTCTGCGGGGCAATTGTGGGAGCACATGAACATATGCGGAAGATCTTCGAGTACCGTAAGACGATCGGCACCAATCTCGATCCGCACGCCTGCTTTATGCTGTTGCGGGGCATGAAAACGCTCGCTTTGAGAGTGGAAAAGCAAAACGCCAACGCCATGGCTGTCGCAACCCACCTGGAAAAACACCAGAAAGTTCGTAATGTTCGCTATCCCGGTCTGGAATCATCACCATTTCACGAAATGGCTAAAAGGCAGATGCGAGGCTTTGGCGGGATGATCTGTTTTGAAATCGACGGCGGTCTCGATGCTGTCGGTAAAGTGATCGAGGAGATGAAGATCTTCATCCATGCCACCTCACTGGGGGGTGTTGAATCCCTTGTCTCGATACCGGTTTTGACTTCGCATATCTCGTATTCCGAAGAAGAACTCAAGCGGGCGGATGTCAACGACGGTATGATTCGCCTTTCATGCGGTATCGAGGATCCGCAGGACCTGATCGAAGACCTGGATCGAGCGCTGGCAAAGGCATGATCTCTTCCGGTGTTTATCAGCTTTTGGTCTGGCTCACCCGCGGAAGGAAGCTAAGAGTGGGAAGTCTTGGCCATCGGATGTTTAATAAAGGCTGGTACATCTACACCGGAAGTGCTCAAAAGAATTTCTTTCACAGGCTATTGAGACATCACCACAAGGACAAAAAGTACCACTGGCATATCGACTATCTCCTCGGCATCGGGGAGATAGTCGCCTATGATTACCTCCCGTATCGAGACGGCCTGGAGTGCGATACTCATCAACATACCCTGGCAGAGTTCAGCGGTGGAATCGAAGTAACCGGTTTTGGATGTTCGGACTGCAGATGTTCTTCTCACCTGATTTATATTTCGATGAGTATAAACGATAATATCACCAGCGGGTATAACAAGTTGACGTGATTTTTGTTGAAGCACTCTACGACGGGCTGTAAATTGTGCGCATGGGCAGAAACCTGTTAATATTTTTAACCCTGGTTGTCGCGCTTCTTAACACGGGTGTGGCCTCCGAGCCGGTTATCCTCGAAAACGCCGACAGTTCACGGATCATTATCCTGGATGATTCCACGCTCACAAAATTCTTCGGTAATGTCCATTTCACTCAGGCCGAGACTGAAATCCATGCCGACAGCGTGTTCATTTCTTCGGAGGGATACTATCGTTTCATGGGTAATGTCAAAATTGCCGACACGAATCGAGTGCTGACCGGCATTAATTTGACGTACGATGAGAATTCTGACATATTCTACGGCTCGGACAGCACCCGTTTGGTGGATCGGAGCGAAAACCTGATTTTGACCGGGGACAGCCTGCGCTACGATAATCGCGAAGAAATACTCACTGTATACGATAATCCAAAGGTGATCTTCAATTATGCTGATTTCGAAAAGACTATCAATGTGGATTCGGACAGCCTCAGGTATTTTGTCGAAGAGGGTTATGCCGAAGCCTACGGAGACGTTCATATCCGAAAAAGCGACCTGGTAGCGAATTGCGGAAAAGCCTTGCTGATGCCCGATTCAAACCGCCTGGTGTTGACAGAATCACCTCTGGCGGTACAGGGCGATAACCGTGTTTCCGGCGACTCAATGGCTATCTTTTTAGAAAACGATTTGCTCGATTTTATTGACGTCCATGGTGACGCGGAAGCGATCTACCGTCAGTCCGATAGAGAAACCGATTCCACAGTTGCGGAAAGTCGCCTGAACGCCAAAAATATCAAGTTTCTGTTTGAACTCGAAGAGCTGAAAAAAATCGTGTCCGCCGGAAACAGCTACTCCGAATATATCCCGGCTGAATCCGATTCCGCCTCGACCGGCAGAAACATTGCCTCAGGAGATTCTATCAAGCTGTACTTCGAAAACAGGGATTTGAACGAGGTCGAAATCATAACCTCAGTCGAAGGTACATATTATTCATCGGGAAAATACTCCGAGGATGATGTCCTGCTGGATCGTGACACGATACGCTATAAGGCTCAGCACCTGCGCTATATAATTGCCGACGACGATATAAAGCTTTATAACACGGCAGAAATCAAACACGAACGTGTAACGCTGGGGGCTGACACAATCGTGTACAACACCAACGATCGCAATCTTCGCGCGCGACCTACCTGGGAAGAAACCGAATCCGGTGATTCAATCTTCAATCCGGTCATCCTAAATGACGGCAACGATGAGATTTTCGGCAAAAGCCTGGTATACAATATCGATAACCAGAGGGGCAAAATCAGCGAGATGGATACCAAGCTGGAGGAGGCGTTTTACTATGGCCGGATACTTCGTAAGGAAGAGGAGGATGTCCTCCTGGTTTCCGATGGTCAGTATATTCCCTGTGAGTATCGCGACGCGAATTTCCATTTCTATTCCAAAAAGATGAAACTGATCGAAGACGATCGTGTAATTGCCCGTCCGATCATTTTGTATATCGAAAAGATACCTGTCCTGTATCTGCCGTACTTCGTGTTTTCGATCAAGAAGGATCGTCATTCCGGATTTTTACCGTTCGATATAGGCAATTTTGAGCGCGGTTCCCGCTTTGTCAATAACCTCGGATATTACTGGGCCCTGAGTGATTACTACGATCTTACGACCAGCATTGACTATAACGATGAATACGGCTTGACTTTCAACCTGGGAGTCAGGTACGCATTGCGCTACAAGTTTTCCGGCAATATCTCAGGGTCGTACTCGCGCGAGACAACTTATGATGTCGACGGCGAAACGAATTCCAACCGCTGGCGTTTGAATATGAGTCACAACCATACCATCTCACAAACAGCGTCACTAAAGGGAAGCGGAAATTTCGTCAGCGACTCGCGTTATATAAGCGATATTTTGACTGATAAAGATGAACGTCTTAATCGTCAGTTGCGCTCGCAGTTGAATTTTAACAAGCGCTGGGGACAGGCTTCTCTTACAGCAGTTGTGCAGGCTACAAATCGTCTCGACGACAACCAGGTCACCTATCAGTTACCCAGATTGTCTTTGTCATTGCCGTCACGCCGTATCTTCGCCGGGGACAAATCAACAGCCGGGAACTGGTATGAAAACCTGTACCTGTCATATTCTGCCACTTCAAATAATTACATCTCAGAATCCGGACCGGATTCAGCACAGACCAAAAAGCATTATTCTACCCTGATACATAGTTTCCGTCTCTCGATGCCCTCGACAATTCTACGATATCTGACTATCAGTCCGGCCGCCTCGATCACGGAAAGCTGGTGGTACATTTTCAATACCGACCAGAGCGAAGAGCAGAGACTTATGACAGAAACTGCCTTACGGAGCGGAAATTACAGTTTCAGCTTGAACGCCAATACGAAGATCTACGGACTGTTTACACCCCCGATCAGCGGACTGGTCGGATTGCGCCACGTTGTCACTCCCAGCATCTCGTATTCATACCGCCCCAAAAACGATTACCATGAAAATGAGGCCTCGTTTGCCGGGGTCAGCCTGAATCGAACCGAAAGCCAGGCCCTGGGATGGTCACTTTCGAACCTGTTTCAAATAAAATATAAATGGGGTGAGGAGGAGCGCAAGCTTGACCTGTTCACACTTTCGTTTTCATCGAGTTACAATTTCAAGGCTGAACGCGAGCGCTGGTCACCGCTTCGGACTACCCTGCGAAGTTCAACAATCCCAAATCTCTCTTTTTCCCTTTCCGCCAGCCATGATTTTTACGATGAAGAGACCGGTGATTTGATGTTCTTCAGCCCGCGCCTGACAAACGTTTCTATTTCGACTGATTTCAATCTCAACACGAGCTATAACCTGCCGGGACAGGTTGAAGAGGATTTCGACACTCCATCCCGTTATAGTACTGTCGACCGTCTCGACACGAGGTCGTCATTTCCGTTCAGCATGCGCCTGGGGCATCGCTACTCGGAATCCCGTTTCAGTACAGGGACAAGCATAACGCACTGGATCACATTAAGTTGTGAGCTCAACGTGACCCGTAAATGGAGGTTCTCATTTACCCAGAATTACGATATCAAGGACAAAACCGTTACCGACAGGGAACTGCGCTTTGACCGCGATTTGCATTGCTGGGAAGCTTCATTCGTATGGATACCGGATGGAATCCGCGCGGGATATTATTTCAAGATCAACCTCAAGCAGATCCCCGACATCAAATTCGAAAAGTCAGAATCCGGGCTCAGGGGAGCGCTGTTTGATTGATATGTTTTTCCAGAATAGTCTGAGCCCTGAGTTTATGCGGGTTTGCTATAAAATTGTTGTTGACTGAAACAATTAAACATTTTTAAATTTGCAGTGTTAGCGCTAAACTCAAATCATTTTGAAGCAAGGGAGTGCTTATGACAAAAGAGGAACTGATTGGTAAAATCGCCAAGGATGCCAAGGTTACCAAAGTTCAGGCGCGCAGAGCAATGGATTCATTCTTCGAGGGTGTAACAAGATCCCTCAAGAAAGACGGGCGCATGAGCTTTGTCGGTTTCGGCACCTTCACGGTGACCAAGCGCAAAGCACGTACCGGCAGAAACCCGCAGACCGGCCGACCGATCAAAATCGCGGCCGCCAAGGTTCCAAAATTCAAAGCCGGCAAAAAACTCAGGGCAGCTATCAAGTAGTCGCCGGAAAGTTTGAAGCAGGCAGTTCGGGATAATCGAACTGCCTGCTTGTTTTGGTTGACATCAAGTCTGCCGACACTTAGTATATAAACTGAGGTGTGTATGAAGATGCTGGCGAAAATACCTACCCGGCGCAAGGAAGAACTGGCCGGTCTTTTAAGTCTTGCACTGGGGATGCTTCTGTTTTTTTCTCTTATCTCGCATTCCCCCGAAGATGATTTCTACCTGGTCGGAAATATAGATATATCCATTTTCGAGGTATACGCCCACAACTGGGTAGGCCTGGCAGGAGCCTTGCTGTCGTACCTGCTGTTCTACCTGATGGGACTTCTGGCATTTTTTATTCCGGTATTTATAGTTATGTCCGGGCTCAGGTACCTGTTCAAATGGAAGCTGAAAGCATTTCGAGTAAAACTATACTATATATTTGCAATCACCGCAGGCGTCTTTTTGATTTTGAGCCTGCGCTATGTTCCCACTGCCAGGCAGATCGATTTTATGGGCACACCGGGAGGCGCATTGACTGTCGGGGTGGCATCGTTTTTTGTCAAGTTCGTCGGAAAAATCGGTGCTATGGTGATTTTCTTTACAGCTATATTAATCATGATCATGCTGGTTACGGAATGGCGTCCGAGCTGGCTGGAAAAACCATCACGTGATTTTCCCGAAAAAATGAAAAAGAAGATTCTGGGATGGTTCGGAATCTTGTCGTCAAAAAACAAGCGCACTGCCGGAAAGGCCATGTCAGACAGAGAATATAAACCCGGGTTGATTCGTAAAATCCAGGAGTCCGTTTCCGGCTTGTTTTCTACTATAGCTGGTGTGTTTAAAAAATCCGAGAAGAGGGCTCCCTTAATCCGTCCCGAACCTGCCAGCGTAGATTCTGCCGATGATCCCGACGGCGAGAAGTTGACTGATCTGTTTGAAAAGCTCAGACCCGATGATGATGCTGATCTTGCTGTTGCCACTTCTGATGCCCCGGTAGATGATGAAGATGCCAGCGCGAAAGAGAAGATGATGATGAAACTGTCGCGCAAACCGGAGGACGGTTACAATTTTCCCGATCTGAGCATTCTGCAGGACAATCCACAGGTTGCCAAATCGATTGGCAAGTCCGAGCTGAAAATGGTCGCAGACCAGCTTCTGGAAACACTCAAGACATTTAAAATCAGCGTAGTGGACGACCGCATAGATTATTACCCCGGACCGATTGTCACCAGGTACGAGTTTAAGCCCGCGCCGGGTATCAAGGTCAACCAGGTGATAAATCTGGCCGATGACCTTGCCCTTGCGCTTCAGGCTAAGAGAGTCCGAATCATCGCACCGGTCCCCGGCAAGGCGGCCATCGGGGTCGAAATTCCGAATCGCTACCCGGAAACGGTTTATCTCAAAAATATATTAGCCGATAAAAGCTTCGTGTCGAAAAAACTTGTGTTGCCGATGGCGCTGGGATTGACCACAGGCGGAGAACCGTTTGTGGCCGACCTGGCCTCGATGCCCCACCTGCTCATCGCAGGCTCGACCGGCAGCGGTAAGTCGGTCTGCATGAATGTAATCATAACGAGCCTGATATACCGTCATCATCCCGACAACCTGAGATTTATTTTTATCGATCCCAAGATGCTGGAACTTTCGATATATACCGGGATTCCTCATCTCGAACGACCGGTTATCACTCGGGCCCGGCAGGCCGAGAAAGTTCTCAATGACGCTGTGGTCGAGATGGAGAACCGTTACAAGAAACTTGCTGAAAAAGGTGTCCGCAATATCATCCAGTTCAATTCAAAAGTGTCAGCCGATGAACGTCTGCCATATATAGTTATTATGGTCGATGAACTGGCTGACCTGATGATGTCGTCACATTCGAGCCGGATCGAGCTGATGATCACCCGTCTGGCACAGATGGCGCGGGCTGTTGGGATTCATCTCATCCTTGCCACCCAGAGGCCTTCGGTGGATGTCATCACCGGTCTGATCAAGGCTAATTTCTCGGCACGAATAGCTTTCCAGGTGCCGACCAAGATCGACTCTCGCACCATACTCGACTCAAACGGGGCAGAGAAGCTCCTGGGGCAGGGCGATATGCTCTTCTTGGCACCCGGGCAGGCCGAACCGGCCCGTGTCCATGGAGCTTTCATATCTTCCGAGGAAACCAGCCTGTTGGTTCAGTCTATCAAACAGCAGGAAGTTGCGGTAGAGCCGATCGAGACCATGACTAAAGAGGCCACGAAAAAAAGAACGCTGGTATCTGAATCCGATCCGCTTCTGAAAGAAGCCGCGGAAGTAGTAATTCGTCACAAACAGGGTTCGGTTTCGCTTCTCCAGAGAAGGCTCGGGATCGGTTATCAGAGGGCCGCACGTCTTATCGACGCGCTCGAAGAAAAAGGAGTTGTCGGCCCCTATGATGGTTCTAAAGCGCGCGAGGTGCTGGTCGACCAAAAATACATTGAAGAAATTAATGCCAACTCCGGCTGATGACCGCTGTATAATACTAATATGAAAAATACTATTGTTACATCCTGTCTGATCCTGATGTTCACATTTTCCATGGTCACCTTACTGCATGGTGCTAAAGAGGAGGATGTACTGGCGGAGATCGAAAAAAATCTGAACTCGATCGAGACGCTTTCAGTTGAATACACGCAGAAAGTAAATTCAGGTGTTTTTGCCACCATCGACAGTACCGGCGGAAAGATATTTCTGGCCAGCGGTGACAGGTTCAGAATCGAAAGCGACCGTCAGACAATAGTTTCCGATTCTGTCGTTTTATGGGTTTACTCCGAAGAAAACAGACAGGTTCGAATAGATTCGGTTAAAAATGTCGATGACCTCGTGAAACCTTCGGATTACCTGTTTTCCTTTAAAAAAGACTATGTGGCCGACTTGCTGATAGAGGACAGTTGTGATTTCGGAGAATGTTTTCAGGTGTTGTTGAAATCCAGACAGGATGACAATTTTATCAAAGAGATGAAACTGTATATCGACAGTAAAACTCATTTGACCAGGCGAGCTGAATATACAGATATCAATGGCAACCTGGTAACCATCAGATTCGATAAATATATGCTAAACAAAAAACTTCCGTCTCAGCTATTCGAGTTCAATACCCCCAAGGGTGTCGAAGAGATCCGCCTGCCCTGATCATGCCAAACATATATTTCAAAAACCTCGGCTGTCCCAAAAACGAAGTGGACGGAAACATCCTGGCTAATATGCTGAAAGCTAATCAGGCGACTTTGGTCGATGATCCCGAAAAAGCAAATATAATCATCGTCAACACCTGCGGATTTATCGATTCAGCCAAAGAGGAATCCATAGACACGGTATTAGAATTGTCTCTTTTAAAGGAGAAGCGAAATATCAAGCTGGTCCTGGCCGGGTGCCTGGCTCAGCGTTACAAACGTGAGTTGATTAAGCAGATGCCTGAAATCGACCTGGTGGTCGGAATCGGCAACCTGCTGTCCGCACGTGACCAGATTATGGAACTGAGTACCAAACGCCCCAGTGACAACCGCCTCACAGAACGTTACCGTGAATACGATATCGCTCCGTTGGCTGGCGCGATGCCCTACGGTTACCTGAAGATATCAGATGGATGCGATAATTTCTGCACATACTGCGCGATCCCGCATATCCGTGGCCGTCACCGCTCCCGCAAGTTCAAATTCATTCTCGATGAAGCCCGCGCTATGGCTCAAAATGGAACCCGGGAACTGATAATAGTCGCCCAGGACACCACCCAGTACGGAATTGATCTATATGGACAGAGACGCCTGCCCGACCTGCTCAAAGCGCTTGAAAACATACCGGATATAGGCTGGATTCGACTGCTCTATACTCATCCGGCCCATTACACAGATAACCTGATAGATTTTCTTTCGATCTCGGAAAAAGTTGTTTCCTATCTGGATCTGCCGCTTCAGCATATCTCCGACCCGATCTTAAAACGAATGAATCGCAAGGTTTCGGCTGATGATGTCTGCAGGCTGATCGACAGGCTTCGCCGAAAAATCGATAATCTTGTGCTGAGGACAACTTTTATCCTCGGCTTCCCGGGCGAGACTGAAAAGGATTTTAAACGGCTCTGGCGGTTCCAAAACGATTACGCCCTCGAAAGGGTTGGTGTTTTCCCTTACAGTCGTGAGGAGGATACCGGTGCTTATGATTTTAAACCGGAAGTGCCTGAGGATGTTGCGGCTGAGAGAATCGACCGGCTGATGACCCTGGTGATGGATCAATCTTATGAACGCAATCAAAAAATGATTGGAAGAAAGCTTGAAGTTCTGATTGATGAAAAAGTTGAAGATGATTATTATATAGGCAGGGCTTTTGACCAGGCTCCCGAGATCGACGGCTATGTTCGAGCCCATGGGAGATTTGATCCGGGCCGATTTGTCGAACTCCAGATCAGATCCGCCGAGGCTTATGATCTCGACGGTGTCGCAATGAAGGAGGGATAAGTTGCCGACCAAGTTGAAAACGATTCGCACCGCGGGTTTGGTTATCTCCCGCCCGGTGGCATTTGTCCTGGTGACTATTTACATGATCCAGTCAGTGGCTCTGTTGTACCTGATTTATGACAAGTATGAAAACGAGCGCACGATTTTCCGCCAGCAGGTCCAGATCAAGGAACTCAAGGAAAAACTGGTGATCCAGGATATTATTAAAGACCTCCAGTCCAATATCAGCCCGGGTGAACTGGGCCGGATGGCTGACGCGGTTTACACCCAGAGCAAAAAGTACGGTTATGATCCTCTTCTGCTTCTGGCAGTGATCAAAGTCGAAAGCACTTTCCGAAAGAATGTTGTATCGAATAAGGGAGCGATGGGGTTGATGCAGATGAAACCGTCAACCGGAAGCGATCTCGCCGAGCGCAGCGGTATCGGCTGGGAGGGCAAGTATTCGCTCTTCGACCCGCATTACAATGTCGAACTGGGAAGCCTGTATCTTTTGGAACTGGTACACAAATTCGGCGACCTCAAAAAAGCCCTGATCGCATACAACCTTGGAGAGACCGAAACCCGCAGACGCTTGCGCACCGACCGACCGCTTCCGGAAGTCTATGCCCGCAAGGTCATGCAGGCCTACAACGATTTCAAGGAAAGATATGAGAGCTGACACTTTAATCCTGGCATCGGTTGTATTGTTTGTAGCTTTCAGCGATGTCACTTATGCCCAAAACCATACTTCCAACACTGAGTTCATAAGTCGTTCTTTCGATTCTGCTCTCGAGGATTTGTTCGATGAATATGAACTGCCTGACAAGCTATTGCTGGAGCTGAATTGTGTCGAATGCCGGAAAGACTATTTTGAAAGTAAGCTGGTTGGTTTTTTGAACGATCGGGTCACCGAACTGTATATCGATAAGGACGGAGATGTTCTTGACAAATTGAAGTTCCATTTATACCGTTCGGATTTCAGTTACGCCCGAAGTGGAGGATCGCTGTTCAGGCGTGGCAACCTTCATAGAGTTTTTGACGTAAATATTGATGCCGTCTGCATGAGTTCTGACGGACGGGTACTGTGGCAGAATGATAAAGAGGCGCGATACACTGAGAAGATAAGCTGGGAAGAGGCCAAACAGGCGGGCAATCGGGCCAACAGCCTGTTTTCCGCCGAACTGCCCGAAACCGGCAGGAGCCGTATCTGGGAACCGCTCGTTATCAGCGGTCTTATTGGAGGTCTGGTGTATCTGTTTTTCGCATCACGATGAAATGAGGTGGCAATGAGATACCTGGCAGTTTTTACGATACTTGTTCTGATCGCCTGCGCGAGCGCATCGGTAAAAGTTTTCGATACCCCTGAGGACCAGTTCGAATACGCCAAGAAGTTGTTTGACCAGGAAAAATATGTCCAGGCTACTGAGGCCTTCCAGACCGTGCTGTACCGTTTTTACGGCACCTCGCTGGCAGATTCGGTGTCGTACTATACCGGGATGTGTTATTTCGAACAGGAAGAATATATTGTAGCGGTCGCGGAGTTTAAGCGTCTCATGATCAATTACCCGAACTCACCTCTGGCAGATGATGCCCACTATATGGTAGCCAAATGCTATTTTATGGATTCACCTGACAATGTCGGCCTTGAACAGGACGGGGTCAAGGACGCGATTCGTACGATCGAAAATTTCTTCGAGGACTTCCCCGATTCGCCATACAGATCCAATGCCCGCACGCTCTTGGATTCATGCTATGCCCGCCTGGCCGAAAAGGACTTCCGCAACGGGGAGGTCTATTATCGCATCGGTGACCTGCGCGCGGCCAGGATTTATCTCGAGGAAGTTGTCACAAAATACTCGATTCCCCGCTGGGTCGGACGAGCTTTATACCGGCTGGCGGAGATCGACTTCAAGCAGAAAGACTACGAAAACGCGAAAGCTAAGCTGAACAATTTCCTTAACAACTTTCCCCGGCATGAATGGGCCGAACGGGCAACAGACAAGCTTCAGGAAGTTGAAAAGAAACTGGAAGAGACCAGGCTTTCCCGCGATGATGACACGGAATAAACGTTACGGTATTGTCGGCGGACTGTTCGACCCGATCCATTACGGTCACCTCTCTCTCGGTGAATATGCTAAAATACAATTAGAGCTCGACAAAGTCCTGTTTATACCAAACTACCACCCGCCTCATCGCAGTGAACATACTGATTATGAATGCAGATGCCGGATGGTAGAACTTGCGATCGAAGACAAACCGGATTATATTCTCTCCAGAATTGAAGAGCAGATCGAGGGACCGAGTTATACCGTGAAAGTTCTCAAAAAACTCCGCGTTGAATATCCGGACATAAAATATTATTTTTTGATCGGTTCGGACAACCTCACGAAAATGGAGGCTTGGCACAAACCGGAAAAGATTTTCGATCTGGCTGAGGTAGCTATGGCATACCGGCCGGGGGAAAACAAAAACATGACAGGCAGATTCGCCGACCTTATTTTAAAAATTGAGATGCCTGAGATCGATGTCTCATCGACTGAAATCAGAAAAGCTGTCTCTCAGGGTGAAGCCATAGATAAGATGGTGCCTCAAAAAGTCGCCGAATTCATCTATCGGGAGAACCTGTATGTCGGGTAAACAGTTGTTTCTGATCGACGGTTCCGCGCTGGCTTACAGGTCATACTTCGCGTTTATCCGCAACCCTCTGATCAATTCCCGCGGAGAGAACACCTCAGTTTCCTTCGGAGTAGTCAATTCCCTGTTTTCGCTTTTGAACCAGCACGATCCGAGCCATATCGCGATAGTTTTTGATACCAGGGAACCTACCCACAGACACAAGAAGTACCCCGAATATAAATCCACCCGGGCAAAGATGCCGGATGATATGGCGGATCAGCTTCCCCGTATGCGCGAGGTGGTCGAAGCTTTAAACCTGCCTATGATCGAAAAAGCGGGCGTAGAGGCTGACGATGTCATCGGGACTCTCGCCAAACGTGCGGCCGCAGAAAACTACCAGGTTTTGATTGTCACCTCGGATAAGGATTTCAATCAACTGGTGGATGATAATATTAAAATCCTCAGGCCTCAGAAGGCCGGCGCTGACCTGGAGATAATCGATCGGGATAAAGTCGTCGATATCCTCGGTATTCCGCCGGAAAAGGTAATCGATTTTATGGCTCTAACAGGCGACACCTCGGACAACATCCCCGGTATTCCCGGAGTCGGTCCAAAAACCGCGTTAAAGCTTCTTGAGCAGTTCGGAAGTCTCGAGGAGGTTCTCGCCAACGCTGACAAGATCAGCGGAAAATCATTAAAACAGAAAGTTTCCGAAAATAAAGACAAAGCACGTCTGTCAAAAGATCTGGTTACGATATTGACCGACCTCGACCTTGATTATGATATCAAAGATCTGGTGCGCTCAGATTTCGATACCGAACGACTTAAGGAACTCTTCGAAAAACTGGAATTCACACGCTTTCTTCAGGAACTCCTCAAGGACCAGGCCGATCAGAAAGTTGACGAGCACGAGATAAATTACCAGACAGTCGATTCACTCGATAAGGTCAGGGAGCTTGTTAAGCAGGTTAAAGAGTCTAAATCGTTTTGCCTCGATACTGAAACGACTTCACTCACTCCAATAGATTCCAAGCTGGTCGGAATTTCGATCAGCCTCGAGGAATACAGCGGTTACTATTTACCTTTGGGGCATGACGAAGAAGACCGTAACCTGAATTATGATGAAGTGCTGGAGTTGCTGAAGCCTGTTTTCGAAGATGACAAAATCAAAAAGATCGGTCAAAACCTGAAGTATGATTACCAGGTGCTGGCCAGTTACGGGATCTATCTGAAAGACATTGACGCCGATACCATGATCATGTCGTACCTGATTAATCCCTCGGCTCGCCAGCACAACCTCGGAAAACTTGCCCTGGAACATCTCGACTACAAAATGCAGCCGATTACGGATTTGATCGGGAGTGGTAAAAAACAGAAATCGTTTTCGGTCGTACCGATCGATAAAGCCACTTTCTATGCTGTCGAGGATGTCGACATCGCTTTGCGATTGTATAACAGGTTGCTTCCGACGATTAAAAAGTCGGGTCTGGAAAAGCTGTTTTATGAAATCGAGATGCCCTTAGTAGAAGTGCTGGCCGAAATGGAATCGGCTGGAGTTAAGATAGATATTGAATACATGAAAAACCTCTCTACACAGATTGGTGGACAGATCGACGAAATGGTGCGCCGGATATTCGAATACGCGGGTTACAAATTCAATATCAACTCCACTCAGCAGTTACAGAAAGTCCTGTTCGAAGATCTTGCGCTTAAACCGGGACGTAAGACCACCAAGAAAACCGGATATTCGACTGATATGCAGACACTGGAAGAACTCGCCAAAGAGCATCCGCTCCCGAAGATTTTGCTCGAGTACCGCATGATGACGAAATTGAGGAGCACATATATCGATGCTTTGCCAAAACTTGTCAGCGAAGCTACCGGCCGTCTGCACACATCATTTAACCAAACCATCACGGCCACCGGCAGGCTGTCGTCATCGGATCCCAATCTCCAGAATATTCCAGTAAGAACAGAAGAGGGTGCTAAAATACGCAAGGGCTTTGTACCACGCGACGACCAGCATGTTTTGCTGGGAGCTGATTATTCACAAGTCGAGCTCAGGATCCTGGCTCATCTGTCAAAAGATGAAAAGATGCTGGAAGCGTTTCAACAAGGCGAGGACATCCACAGCCGTACCGCCTCAGAAGTCTACGGGGTCCCGCTCGATGAGGTAACACCAGAAATGCGGAGGATGGCAAAGACTGCGAATTTTGCCGTGATCTACGGTGTTTCGGCATATGGTCTTTCGATGCAGTCGGATATGAGTGTCGCGGAATCTAAGCAGTTTATCGACACCTATTACGCCCGCTATCCCGGGATTCGTGAATTTATGGACAACGCCATAGAAAAGGCCGGAAAAGATGGATACGTCACGACGCTGTTTGGACGCCGTCGCCATATACCCGAAATCAACAGCAAAAACAGGCAGGTCCGGCAGTTTGCTGAACGAACCGCAATGAACACCCCGATCCAGGGCACAGCCGCGGACATGATTAAAGTCGCCATGATCGAGATTTATGGCAAGATTAATAAACTGCGCTCCAAAATGATTCTACAGGTTCATGATGAGTTGATTTTCGATGTTCACAAAGATGAGTTGGAGCAGATGAAAGATATTGTGCGGAGCACTATGGAAACCTCGGTCGACCTGGATGTTCCGGTTAAAGTCGATATGGGAATCGGTTCCAACTGGCTGGAATGCAAGTGATTCACAAATCTACTTCAGGTTAAATAAATAGTTCAAATTCCACTTGACTTTTTCGTATGTTAGATTAGTATTATTTAATTCGAGCTCTTCGGGGTGAGGCGAAATTCCTCGACCGGCGGTGAGAGTCCGTGAGTGGGGCTGAGGCCCCATTGAAACTGTGAAATTCAGTTGCCGACGGTATAGTCCGGATGGGAGAAGAGTTGCGACTTGAAAGGTTAATCCTTTCCCGACGAGGGAGTCGTACACCCCAGAGCAGAAGCTTTGGGTTTTTTGTTTGTGGAGACAGTAGATTGAACGACCTGCGCTATATGCAGAGAGCTCTCGACCTTGCGGTTAAAGGCCGTGGGCATGTCTCACCTAATCCCCTGGTTGGAGCGGTAATAGTCCGTGACAATCATATTGTCGGAGAAGGCTGGCATCAGCACTACGGCGGTCCTCATGCCGAGATCAACGCCATTGATTCCGCCGGTGGACCTGCCGAGTGTAAGGGCGCGGACCTGTTTCTGACACTCGAACCCTGCAGTCATTACGGTAAAACGCCTCCCTGTGTAGAAGCTGTTATTGAAGCCGGATTCCGCCGTGTGGTAGTAGCGTCAGTCGATCCCAATCCCGAGGTCAATGGCCGTTCAATCAGCCTGATGATGAATGCCGGGATCAAAGTTGATGTCGGTCTGTATGAAGATAAATCCCGCCGGATGAACGAAATCTTTTTTAAGTATATCACCACCCGGATGCCATTTGTTCTGCTCAAGGCAGCAATTACGGTAGACTGCAAGATCGCCGACGCCAACGGCCACTCCAACTGGATTACCGGAGAGCAATCACGTGCTTATGTGCATAAACTTCGATCTCATTACGACGCGGTCGTGATCGGGGGTGAAACAGCCCGGATCGATAATCCCCAGTTGACGGTACGTCATATCGAGGGACGCGATCCCTATCGTATTGTTCTTCACGACGCCAAATATCTCGATAAAAATTTATGTCTGTTTCGCAAAAACGATGACAACCGCACGATCATAGCAGTTCCTCCACAGAAAGCGGATTTTTACAAGGATCATAACGCCATCATCTGGGAGATTGAACCATACGAGGATGGCGGTATCAGCCTGTCAAGGCTTTTGATGAAGGCCGGCAGGGAGAAGATATCGTCTATTCTGTTGGAAGGGGGAAGCAGGCTGTTTTCGGCTTTTATGAAACGTAAATTCGTGGATAAAATTATGATCGGTATATCTCCAAAGATCCTGGGAGCCGGTCTGCTGGCGTTCAATGATCTGGGTATCGACTCACTTTCACACGCGATCGAGATTCGCGATCCATCGTATAAACGCAGGGGTGATGATATCTGGGTGACCGGATATCCGATCTGGATTTGATATGTTTACAGGATTGATAGAAGAAATCGGAACAGTAAGATCCGCTAATCGAAGCGCTGGCAACCTGGTGCTGGAAATCGAAGCCTTGAGGCTTACTCGGCAGATAGCCGTCGGAGACAGCGTCAACATCCAGGGGGCCTGCCAGACCGTAGTGGCGTATGAAAACGACCGTTTTACCGTCAACACAATTGCCGAGTCACTGTCGAAGACTAATCTCGGCCAGCTCATAGCCGGACAGAAGGTCAACCTGGAATTGGCAATGAGGCCTGACAGTCGTCTGGGCGGGCATATAGTCAGTGGCCATATAGACTGCCTGGGAGAGGTCAAGTCGATTCGCCAGATCGAGGGAAGCTGGGAAGTCGATGTCGCTTATCCCGGTGAATTTTCGCATTTAGTGGTGAATAAAGGATCGGTCGCGGTCAACGGTGTCAGCCTGACTGTCACTCATGCCTCACAAGGATTATTAGGAGTATCACTGATCCCGCACAGCTGGGAGATGACGACTTTTAAATATCTGTCCGAAGGAGATCCGGTCAATCTCGAATTCGACCTGATCGGGAAATATGTTCAGAAGATGATCGATCCATATATATCGAAACAAGATAAGGTCACGCTGGAGAAGTTCCGGCAGGCCGGTTTTTAAAACAGGAGCAGAGAGAATGTCCAAGCTGAATATCAAAAAGAGCCGTGACGACTACGACTTCGCAACGATCCCCGAGGCTATCGAGGATATACGCATGGGCAAAATGGTGATCGTGGTTGATGACGAGGACCGCGAAAATGAGGGCGACTTTATCATGGCGGCCGAGCTGGCCACGCCCGATCATATTAACTTTTTAGCAAAAGAAGGACGCGGACTGGTCTGCGTTTCGCTGACCCGCGAGAGGGCTGAGCATCTTGAATTGAGCCTGATGACCAAACGCAATACGACCAAGCTGGGCACGAACTTTACTGTGTCGGTCGATGCTGTCCATGGCACCACAACCGGAATCTCCGCTCGTGACCGCGCGATCACTATCAGGATGCTGGTCCATCCCGACACCAAACCGCACGACCTCGCCCGCCCCGGCCATATTTTCCCGCTGGAAGCGAGACAGGGGGGAGTCCTGGTGCGAGCCGGTCATACCGAGGCCTCGGTCGACCTGACCCGCCTGGCTGGTCTCAGCCCAGCCGGTGTGTTGTGCGAAATTATGGATGATGATGGCGAGATGGCACGGGTGCCGCGTTTGATGGAGATCGCCGAGAAATTCGACATGAAGATTATCACCATCAAGGACCTGATCGAATACCGCACCCAGCATGAAAAGCTGGTCCAGAAAGAAGAAGAAGTCGATTTCCCTACCAGGTACGGCCATTTTCGGCTCTGCCTTTACCAGTCCGAAATAGACCACAAGCATCATGTAGCCGTGGTAAAAGGTGATGTGCGCAATAAAGACAACATCCTTGTCAGGGTGCATTCGGAATGTCTTACCGGTGATGTTTTCGGCTCGATGCGATGCGACTGCGGTGACCAGATCGCCAATGCCCTGACCATGATTGAGCGTGAGGGATGCGGGGTGCTTCTGTATATGCGCCAGGAAGGAAGAGGAATCGGCCTGGCCAACAAAATCAAGGCTTATCACCTGCAGGAGAACGGATGCGACACAGTCGAGGCCAATGTCAAGCTCGGCTTTAAAGATGACCTGCGCGACTATGGTATCGGTGCGCAGATTCTCTCCGACCTGGGACTGACTAATATCCGCCTGATAACAAACAACCCGCGTAAGATCGTCGGCCTGCGCGGTCATGGCTTAAAGATTACCGAACGCGTACCTATTGAGATAAAACCGACAGAATTCAATCGCAAATACCTCCAGACCAAAAAGAAAAAACTGGGCCATATTTTCAACACGCTTTAATTGAGGAGAAATAGAATGGTTATGATATATGAAGGCAACCTGAATGCTTCAGGCTTTAAGTTCGCTATAATAGTCTCCCGCTTTAACGACCTGCTGACCGCTAAACTTCAGGAAGGCGCGATCGACTGCCTGATTCGACACAACGCCGCCGAAGAGAAAATAGACGTATTCAAAGTACCCGGATCGTTCGAGATTCCCTATGTCGCCAATCACCTGGCAGAAAGCGGTAATTTCGATGCTATCATCTGCCTGGGAGCCCTGATCCGAGGCCATACCCCGCACTTCGAATATATCGCCGCAGAAGTTTCAAAGGGAATCGCCAATATATCGCTCAAGACCGGTCTGCCGATCATCTATGGTGTGGTTACCGCCGATACCCTCGATCAGGGAATCGAACGCTGTGGCACCAAGGCAGGAAACCGAGGCTGGGATGCCGCCCAGTCAGCGATTGAAATGGCCAACCTGTATAAAGAGAGCCTTCAGTGAGCGCGCGTAGAAGAGCCAGGGAATTAGTATTAAAAGCATTGTACGCAAGCCAGACCTCCGACCAGAACCCGGAAGAGGTCTGGCAGACGCTTTTGGAAGACGCCGCCCTTCCGGAAAAACCGCTCAAGTTCGCCACTGAACTTTTTAAGCTGGTTTTGAACAACGAGGATCAACTCGACCAGGAAATAGCTAAACATTCCCAGAACTGGCATATCTCCCGGCTGGCATTGATCGACAAGAATATCATGCGGATCGCGATCTGTGAACTCTTGTATATACCCGATGTCCCCTCGCGGGTTTCGCTGAATGAAGCTATCGAGCTGGCCAAGACTTTCAGCACCCCGGACTCATCAGCGTTTGTCAACGGCATCTTAAATGCGGTTCTAAAAGACCACCTGCACGAAATCGAAGGGTGAAACAGCCCTTTTTTACAGACAAGTTGCAATTGAAATGAAAACAATACTCATAATCTCATAATCATCTCTTCATCATTATTACTATATTCTCTTTGATATTGTAAACTGATGATGCACTTAATCACAAACAAAACGACAACAGCTCGATATAATATTATCAAATAATCTGGCGAACAATACAACCAATCCTAAAATTATGCAATTATTCCGGGCAAAACGCGCGAGCCATTAACTGTCCCGCGCGTCTGTTCAAAAGCGAGGAACGTTAGAGAATTATATTACAGAAATGTTTTACGCATATCAGATTTATAGAATGTTTAAACTTCCACGCTGTAGCGCAGGTGTTCAGCCAGTTCATCCAGACGGTCCATAACTTCCTCAGAAGCTTTGACAGCGCAATCACGCAGATCTCTGGCCTGTTCGATATAATTCATCTTCACCGCCTCAACCGCCTTGCTTGTGCAGTCATGTACCTTGATGTGGGGAGGCTCGATTGCTTTGCACGAAGAAGCGGATTTGAACTCAGCAGAATCCGATGAATAGTACCATTTACCGACGGACACCATAAATATCGTTATGAAATAGTATCTTTTATTTCTTATTGGATTCGTAATCCAAAAGACAATATGACACTGATTATCGAAAGACTTCCATTGTCCGGCTCTTGTTAATCAAAAAAATCTGGACAAATCTGTTATCCGGCATATATTTCTGCCTTTATTGCGGGAAACCGCAGTGACCTGATAATGTAAAACTAATGATTATGTCTGAATTTATCGCGTCATTCAGAAATGGCCAAAGAGATCCGTACCACTACGGTAGTGCCCTGTTTGTGCTGTTAGTCTCCCTGGTAGCTTATGTGCGCACAGTTCAACCCACCGTGCCGTACTGGGATTGCGGTGAATTTATCGCCTGCGCGCATACCCTGAGCGTGCCTCATCCACCCGGCACACCGTTATTTATGATGCTGGGAAGGATTTTCGACCTGTTGCCACTGGGGGGTGAGCTGGCTTACCGGGTGAACCTGTTGTCCTCTGTCTCTTCGGCGTTTGCGGTAATGTTCGCGTACCTGATTACAGCCTGGATTATCAGCCGATGGTTTCGCAAAGTAGATTCAACCTATAAAAGAGTTACAGTCTATACAGGCGGAATAATCGGCGCCCTGTTCGTTGCCTTCTCTAAGACTTTCTGGACTAACGCGGTTGAGGCCGAGGTCTACGGCACCTCGATGTTAATTATGGCAGTCTCGATCTATTTGATTCTGAAATGGAGTGATCATAACACTGACAGGCAGGGTGAGAAGTATCTTCTGCTCTTCTCTTTCCTTTCGACTCTCGCACTCGGCGTGCATATGACTTCTTTTCTGGTCGTACCGATCGCTTTCCTGTATATCCTGATACGCAACCGCGACTACCTGACCAGTTTCCCGTTCTGGACAGCATTTCTGATTTTATGCGTAATTCCGATCTCGGTGACTTATTATCTTGTACTGGCCGCTCTCTGGATGACGATCTCTGCTCTGGCGCATTATTGGGACCATATCCGGGAACGCTGGATATATACCCTGGCTATCCCGGCCATAGCTTTTTTGATCCTGGTCTCAGCCGGGTATTCCTGGGTGCCGATTTTGCTCTACTGCCTGACCGGATGGGCCATTGCCACACTGGCTGTATACAGGCTGGTGCCCGGTAAAAAGTTCTGGCGTCTCAGTTTCTTGATATCCCTTCTGGGACTGATAGGATTTTCGGTTCAGCTCTACACCCCGATCCGTTCAATGCACGATCCAGTAATTGACATGAACAACCCGGAAAACTGGGACAAGGTGCAGTTCTTCCTCGAACGCAAACAGTACGGACAGGAAAATATGATTACGCGGATGTTCGAGAGGAGAGGGGAGTGGGCCAACCAGTTCGGGACTCATGAACGCATGGGCTTCTACGGATTCTTCCGTGAACAGTACAGCTCAATCGGAACCTTTATGATTCTTTTACCGCTCGGTCTCCTGGGAGTGTTTTTTACCATTCGACAGCGCTGGCGGCTGGGGACGTTTATGTTTCTAATCCTGCTGGCCGCTACCGTCGGACTGGTTCTGTACATGAACTTTGCCGACGGCACTAACATCGATCCCAGAACCGGGCACGGCCACCTGGAGGTGCGCGACCGTGATTATTTCTTCACACCCGGATTTATGATATTCGGTATGATGATCGGCCTGGGAGTGGCCGCTGTTATGAAAATCGTCATGGACATGCTGTACGCTTCAGGTCAGAGCAGAGTATTCAGAAAAACGGTGCTAGTTGTTTTATGCGTTTCGCTTCTGCTTCCATTGACCGCCTTTTCGAGCAATTTCTACCAGTGTGATCGTTCGAAAAATTATCTGCCTTTCAACTACGCCAAAAATATCCTCATGTCCTGTCGTGAAAACGCGGTGCTGTTCACGAACGGAGACAACGACACTTTCCCCGTCTGGTGTTTGCAATATGGCTACGGTATCCGTCCCGATGTGCGAGTCATCGTTTTGTCGCTGTTTAGAACCGAATGGTATATCAAACAGCAACGTGACAAGTTCGATGTTCCGATCGAGATGAGCGACCTGGAAATCGAATCACTGCAACCCTACCTGGTCAATGATTCCGTGTACCTTGAAAGCAACCAGGTGACCGATAATATCATCGACAATGCCATGGTTTACAGTGACAACCCGGAAATGTGGCCGGAACTGCCGATGAGATACAAAGATTTTATAAAGCTCGCTAAAGAGCGTATTCAGGCCGATACGACGCTCTACTTCGACCCGCCGATTCATTTCTCAACCACCGTCGATCCAAACGGGCTGAAGTACAACCACCAGGGTATGGAGGCCAGCGAAGTCGACGCCGTCATAGAGGGCATGGTGTACAACATCCATCCCCGCAAAGTCCCCTGGAGGATCAACACTGAGTTCACATACGATTACTTTTTGAATAAATTCGATGCCGAGGGTGCGGACGACACCACATTCTACAAGGATGAGACCGCGCTCAGGCTGTCAGAAAATTACTGGAAGATTATCGCTAAACTGGCCGATGAGGTCTACAACCAGGGGGCGATTGAGAAAGCTGTCGAGATGAATGTGCGCGCTGTACAGATAGCCACCGACCCTGTCGACGCTTTCAGGTTTTTGGCGAAAAATCTCCGACTCTCCAACAGAATCGATCAAATATATTCTTACATGGATATGTTCCCGCATGTGTCACGGGAGGGTATGATGGAGATTTCGGGACGGATTTTTGATGTCATGCTGGCCCGCGACATCAACAACCTTCGTAAGAGCCTGCGTTCACATTCAGTCGATCAGAACCTGGCAATGATCAAGGCCGCGAAGAGAATGGTTGACAAAAAGCATTTTCGTGACTACCTCGATTTCCTGGACAAATTCCTTACCGAATATCCCGAAAATGAGTACGGGCCGTCATTTGTCGAGAAAGTCAATATGTACGTGCTGAAATACATACCACCTGCTAAAAAGAACTCACTGGACATCAACTTCTTGCGAAAAAAGGCCAATGTCAAACCGCAGGTCGGGGAGAATTAAATCTTGAAAATTCTGGCATTGAACTGGCAGGACCCCAAAAATCCGATGGGGGGAGGAGCGGAGGTTCATCTCTGGGAAAACCTCAAGAGATTTGCCGGGTGGGGTCACCAGGTCACACTGCTTTGCTGTGATTTCGAGGGCGGTGGCGCTCAAGATTTCTATGATGGTGTCCGGGTTTTGAGAAAAGGTAAACGCTTCAACTTCAACTATGTTGCCCCCGGCATGGTCAGGAAAATCCTTAAACAGGAAAAATTCGATATCCTCCTGGAAGATATCAACAAGATTCCCTTTTACACTCCGCTCTATGCCAGGCTTCCGATTTTAGCTGTTATCCCGCACCTGTTCGCAACTACCGTGTTCCAGGAGATCAACTTCGTGATGGGGACATATATCTACCTGATGGAACAGCCTTTGCGCTATGTCTATCGCAAACTTCCGTACTGCGTGATCTCTGAAAGCACAAAAACAGATTTGATAAAGAGGGGCATCGAGGCCGGGCAGGTGACGGTGATAGAATGCGGAATCGACGAGGACACGTACAGCTACGACCCGGAAGTTAAAAAGTACGAGAATCCGACCGCCCTTTACCTGGGCCGGATAAAGAAATACAAGTCAGTTCAGCATCTCTTGCAGGCCTGGCCGTTTGTGCTCGAAAAGGAACCCCGGGCAAAGCTTCAGATAGTGGGGGCCGGTGATTATCTCGAGCCGTTGAAGAAACTGGCCGGCGCACTTAAATTATCGGATTCAGTAGAGTTTCCGGGCTTTGTTTCCATAGAATCAAAGGTGGAGAGATTTCGCCGTTCATGGTGCACCGTCTATCCATCTTTAAAAGAAGGCTGGGGATTGACCAATATCGAGGCCAATGCCTGCGGGACTCCCGCCCTGGCGGCTGATTCGCCCGGTCTTCGTGACTCCGTTTCACCCGGCAAGTCGGGGCTCTTGTTCGAATATGGCAATATCACGCAAATCGCCGATACAGTCCTTAAGATCTTCACAGATCAAGAGACCAGAGACAACTTGTCGACCGGCGCAAGGCAATGGGCCCAAAAATTCAACTGGGAGGATTCCGCCCGCAAGATGATGGAACTGGTTGAAGAAATCGTTAAATCAAACCGCGAGAGCTGATGAGAAAAAAGCTTCTGATCATAGTCGGCTGGCTCTTAAGCATCGTATTACTTTATTTTACCTTCAAGGATCACCCCTTCGATCAGCTCTGGAGCACCTTGAAAAGTGCCAATTATTTCTGGGTGCTACCCAATGTTGTGTTGATTATGGCCGCTATGCTCTACCGGGCCTATCGCTGGCAGATCATGATCGACCCGATCAAGCGCATAGGTCTTTCAGACCTGTTCGCTTCAACTATGGTAGGTTTCATGGCCAATAACGTGCTTCCACTACGGATGGGCGAATTCATCCGGGCCTACTCGATTGGAAAGCTGGGAAACCTGTCGCGCAGTTCGTCCTTCGCAACCATCGTTCTGGAACGGATCTTCGATACATTTACCCTGCTTCTGATGCTGACGGTGATATTGATTGCCCGGGCACTGCCATTAAATCCTGAGGGCGAATACTATGACCGTATTGTTTATGCCGGCTACCTGATGCTGGCGCTTTCGATAGTTTTATTAGCCCTGTTGGTTTTGCTAAAGGTGAAAAGCCCTCAAACTCTCGGCATCCTGAGAAAACTTTTGAGCATATTCCCAAAAAAGATATCAGACTTTGTATTATATATCTTCGAAAAGTTTGCAGAGGGGCTGGCGGTCCTCGGTGACACCGGTCGGATGTTTCGTATCGTTTTGCATTCGATCCTGCTCTGGATTATCATGGCCCTTTCGAACTATTTTATTTTTATCGCGCTCGGACTGACCGATCTACCATGGACTGCCTCGTTTGTTGTCCTGATCGTGGTTTCCCTGGGCATTTTTGTTCCGGCCTCACCCGGTTATATCGGGCTGTTCCATTACCTTGTCGTTCTCTCATTGTCTATCTATCCTGCCGAGGTCAGTGATAGTTCCGCGCGTGGATGCGCCATTATATTGCACGCTTCGCAATATATTATAATTACCGTGGTAGGGATTTATTACCTGATGAGACGTCATCTTTCTCTCAAGGAAGCCCAAATCGAGGCCGAGAAGGAAGCCGAGCAAGAAGTCTGATTTCTTCGCTTAATGTTTAATTGACACGGGCTGATGTTTTTTCTATTTTTGCGATCAACAAGTACAAAACCGAAAGGATCCCTGAAGTGAATTACGCATTGATCATGGCCGGAGGCAAAGGCGAGCGGTTCTGGCCCCTGTCTCGAACTGAAAAGCCCAAACAATTGCTGAAAATCACCTCGGATAAGACCATGCTCGAGGAGACTATCGAGCGCATGGAGGAATTCATCCCCGCCGAGCGAATCAGGATCATTACAGGTCAATCGATGAAAACCAGTATCTGTGATATATTACCCGAAATCGATTCGAGCCATGTCTGGACAGAACCATTCGGACGCAACACATGCCTGGCAATCGCCTACTCAGCCCTCAAGCTCCAGAGGGAAGATCCGGAAGCGATCATGGTCGTGCTGTCTTCCGATCACTTGATTAAGCCGAAAGAAAAACTGATCGATGAACTTAAAGTTGCTATCGAAATCTGCCAAAAAGGTGATTACCTGATTACCCTCGGGATCACACCGACCCGTCCGGAAAGCGGATACGGTTATATTGAAACCGGAGATCTTTTTAAAGTGATCGAAGGCATCTCGGTTTACAGTGTCTCGGAATTTAAGGAAAAACCGGACCGCATTACTGCCCAGCAGTATTACTACGGGCGGAAACATCTGTGGAACTCGGGAATGTTCGTATGGTCTGCCAGAACCATCCTGGACAGGATCGAAAAGCATATGCCCGCCATGTGGAAAGACCTCAAAAGCATCGAGGACAAACTCGATACTCCGCAGGAAGATGAGGCGGTCAAAGAACTTTATCTGAATTCTGAAAATGTTTCGATTGATGTCGCAATCCTGGAAAAAGCCTCTCCGGTGCTGACTGTAAAGGCAGATCTGGTCTGGGATGATGTTGGCAGCTGGCTGGCTCTGGACCGTATCGAACAACGTGACAAAGACAACAATATCATCAAAGGTAATGTTGCCAACCTGGGCAGTTTCGAATCGATCATATACAATGAATCAGACGGCCTGATCGCCACAATTGGAGTTACAGACTTGATAATCGTCAAGACTGATAATATCGTGATGGTCGCTCATAAAACCCAGATAAATCAATTGAAGAAACTCTTAAGCGGTTTCCACGGAGATGAAAATCTTGAAAAATACCTGTAAAAAATACTGGCTGAGTTTATTGACACTTATCCTGATGGCAATCTCGGTGACAGCCGGGTGCGCCGATAAAAGCGACGTCTCCAATGAAATCGAACCAGCTGATGCGGTAGCAATCGCTGAAAACGATTTTGACCCGCTCGACGACTCGAGAGATCGAAAAGTGATCGAAGTTTCGAAAACCAAACAACCTGAGGCGGATGACGGTCTCCCTGACGATGAGGAGGATTTTAACTGGGCCCGTGTCGACTCTTTTCTCAAAGCGCAGGATCTTGTCGATTCATCGCTGACGGTATATCGCGTTCAACTCTATGCCTCTCAATATTACACGGAAGCTAATTACGAACTCCAGATCGCCCGCGAGATATTCGAAGACACCGTACTGATCAAGTATGACCTGCCATATTACAAAGTACTTCTGGGCAACACCACCGAGGAGAAACTGGGCCGCAGACTGCTCTACAATGCCCGTTCACTCGGCTATTCCAACAGCTGGTTGATAGAATCGGCACCGGATTCCATCTATTATCGTATTCTCTTCGTAAAAGACTCTATCGCAGTGGCTGACAGCCTGCGAGGTGTCAATCATTCGCCGGAAGGAGTCCAGGAATGAAATTGATCGAACTCGATTTGGAAAAACAGAGATACACTCAGGCAGTTGATGAAGCAGGCGATCTTCTAAAACAGGGTAAGGCGGTGATTATTCCCACTGAAACCGCCTACGGTCTGGCTGTCGATGCTGTTAATCAAGAAGCGGTCAAACGACTGTTTGAAATCAAACAAAGGCCCGAAGATAAACCTGTTTCAGTTTTCGTCAGGTCAGTTGCCGAACTGGAAAAACATGCAGTGATCAACAGCGACAGTGTAAAAAAAGCAATCGCACGTCTCTGGCCCGGGCCGGTCACATTTGTTTTGAAGGCGAAGGCCAACAGCTGGCCGGGAATCATCTCCGCAGATGGAAAAATCGCATTCAGGTGTTCAAATCATGATTTTGTCAATCGACTGATACATACCTGTCAAAATCCGCTGACTGCCACCAGCGCCAATCTTTCCGGAAAACAGGCTTCCTCCCTGGAGCAGGTCAAACAGTCCTTTTCGAACAGCGTAGAGCTTTTTATTGTTGACCCCCTTTTAAAATTTGATAACTTGCCCTCCACTGTTGTGGATCTGGCGGATGGAAGTCCGAAAATTAATCGCGAAGGAATGACTGCTAAATCGGCAATCATGGAAATTTTTGAAGATGAGTCCTGATAATAATACGATCTTCCGGGTCATGTTCGTCTGTACCGGCAATACCTGCCGTTCCCCTATGGCCGAGGG
>WJMC01000218.1 GCA_014728145.1 Candidatus Zixiibacteriota bacterium
CAAACTGAACTACAACCCCGGCTAATTTATCATCCAAGCCCCTGAAGGCCTGAACTAAAAGCTATATATCAAAGAGCAGTACCAACAAGCAACCCTAATTTATACCCAATTAAGGTTTTGTCAATAGCTAATTTATCCAAAAAGCTGAACTTTTCCTGTTTCTTTATTAAGTCTGCTTACCTATCGGTTAAAGAGATAAATTCCTGAACAGCAAATGCTTGTTTTTGCCGGAATCTATATGGGCGATACTGGATTCGAACCAGTGACCTCCTGCTTGTAAGGCAGGCGCTCTAAACCAACTGAGCTAATCGCCCGCAGAAGCTTCGACAGGCGGTTTCGTATCTTCTTTCTTCTTCCCGGAATAGAGTATCGCGACCGGAATTATTACGCAGTAACCAACAACCAAAAGTATCGGGGCGAGCGTGATGTCACCCAATATAAGGGCGATAAATCCAACCAGGATCGTCACCAGTCCGACAGCGAATAACAGGTAGTTATTGCGCTCAAACGGAAAATCGGATTTTACGCGCTTGCGTGGACGCGGAGCAGGCCGTTTCTGATCGTCGGCCATCGCCCGGGCCTGTTTTTTGGTTTTGATCTTGTACTTCTTTTTCGCCATAGTCTACGGAATTTACCGGATCGTTTAAAAATGTCAAGTCAATAATTTCTATCAGGTTTCGGGAGTTTTACAATCAACCGCGAGCATAGTTCGTGAATATATCCATGTTACAACAACGAACACATAATTGATATTACTATTGATTATTCATGAAGGCAAAAAAGAAGGAGAAGTCTGGGAGACTTCTCCTTGACCACACACCCGCAATGGACTGCTATCTATCAGGAGGGATACGCCTGATCCTGCTTTTTGTAGACCGGCGCAGGAACCGGATTGGGAGGTATTATCAAGCTTTTTATGTATTTAACTAATTTTATTATCGTTCTCATCATCATCTCTTTCTCATCGCGTTCACTTAATTAAATGCAAAATCGGGGCAAAAGTTTCAGAATATTTCAAAATAAATCATAATTTTTTTAGTATGAATTTACTATTATGAACAGCATAGACTTACGAGATCGTCAGGTTGCACAAAAATCGAATTGCGGGAGGGTTTTTAACTGAATCCGGGTTCAATCGCGAAACATCAGGAAAGCTTCGGGTAGAAAATCGATCATATCGGCAGGTGTCATACCGATCGATCCAAGATCGGCGCGGGCCAGATCACCGGCCATACCATGAAGATACGCCCCGCAACAGGCCGCCTCGAGCGGGTCCAGTCCCTGGGTCAGAAGTGCGGCGATAATCCCGGTCAGGACATCACCCGAACCACCAGTGGCCATACCGATGTTGCCGGTTGGATTGAGGTAGATATTGCCATCGGGATCGGCAATATAGGTCGGTGCACCTTTGAGTAAAACGATTTTTCCCAGTTTTTCGGCCGCCTCCCGGGCATATCTCATTCGGTCCGAGGCAATTTCTGCAGTCGGAATTTCGATCAATCTTGACAGTTCGCCCGGATGAGGGGTAATCACGCAGGGAAAAACTGCTTCTATCAGCGGATTGACATCGCCCTCGAAGCAGTTCAAACCGTCGGCATCGATAACCGTCGGAATATTGATTTTTTTCATCAGCCGTTTGACCAGTTCGCAGGTCTCATGATGGGTGCCGATTCCGGGACCCAGCGCGCAGGCATCAGCATCATCCATGTACTGACCGAATTCACCCAGTCCACGCAACGCCAGACATCGCTTTTTTCCCACTTCCGGCAGGGGACGGGTAATCGTTTCGGTCAACTTGATTTCGCAGATATCATTGATACTTTTCGGCAACCCCAGGTAACAGAGTCCGATCCCGGAGCGTGTCGCGGAACTTGCGGTCATACAGGCGGCACCGGTCATACCCTCCGAGCCGGCGATTATAAACAGCTTACCGCGACTGCCTTTATGGCCGTCGGGGGGATGAAACGGCAGGTTGATGGTCAGGTATTCAGCATCGATCAGGTTCAGCCGGAGGTCCTCAGATTCGATAACTTCGTCGGGGATGCCGATATCGATTACCTCCAGGTGACCGACATTCTGCTTACCGGGATAGACCAGCTGGCCGATCTTGGGCAACGCCAGAGTGGCCGTGAATTCCGCGCTGACTGAACTTGATGACAGCTCACCGGTTGAGCTGTTCAGGCCGCTGGGGCAGTCGACGGACACGATCGGGATGTCCAGTTCGCTGATGAAATCGACTATCTCATCGATCGGGCTCCTGATATCACCATGAAACCCGGTGCCGAAGATCGCGTCGATTATCAGGTCAGTGTCATCATCGATTTCGAGATCATCAACGGAGCTGACCTCTTCAACCGCAAGCTCGAGCTCTTCGGCCCGTTCGAGATTGGTTTTGGCATCACCCTTGAGATCTGATTTTTCTCCCAAAAGATAAAAGATAACTTCAGATCCCCATTCGGACAGGTAACGACCGACCACGAAACCATCACCGCCGTTGTTGCCTTTCCCGCACAGGATCGCGACCTTGAAATCCTCCAGCTCGCCTTCAATATACTGCACGATCGCTTCGGCAATACCCAGGCCGGCATTTTCCATCAATGTGAGGCCGTCGATACCATGTTCTTCGATCGTGATCTTATCGATGGCCTGCATCTGTTTAGCGGTAACTATTTTCATCGCATCAAGGATATAATGTTTAATACCTGATGTCAAACCATTCTAATAACAGATTGGAATTTAAGATGCTTTTGGCTGTGGGGCGCAGGCTAAATTAGTACTCAAGCCTCTTCGATCAGCATACGTTCGACAATCTCTACTAAGGTGTGCAGGATAAATGTGTGCTCCTCCTGGATGCGCATCACGTTTTTGGAGGAGACGATGATCGTGTGGTCGCAACTCTCCTTGGCCGCACCGCCATCGTTACCAAACAGTCCGACAATAATCATATTTTTTTCGGCGGCGGTTTCGATCGCTTTAAGGATATTCGGTGAATTGCCCGAGGTAGAGATAGCCAGGAGTATATCGCCTTTGCGGCCGAGTCCGTCGACCTGGCGGGAAAAGATATGTTCGAACCCGTAGTCATTACCGCAGGCGGTCAGAATCGAGCTGTCTGTCGTCAAAGCGATTGCTGGCAATGCTTTGCGTTCCAGTTTCGAGGTCAGGCGTACCACCATCTCGGCCGCGAAATGCTGGCTGTCGGCCGCCGATCCGCCGTTCCCGCAGATCAGGATCTTGCGTTTTTTGCCGATCGCGATAGTCAACTCGACCGCTACTTCAAGGATCGCGTCAGGGTAGGTGTTTTTGCCGGCGCGAAGCATCTTCTCGCGTTCGGCCATCGCCTCATAGACTATTTCCTTAAATTCGTCGCTCAATTTACATCTCGCTTTCAGTATCGTTCGAATTCATTTTCTTCGTTTCGCTTTTCGCGAAGACAGAAACGGCGGAGTTGTTATCGCGAACGAAGCGCACCGATCTTAACGCATGAGATTGCTTCGTCGACTCGTTTCTCGCAATGACAATCTCCTCGTCCATACGCATTGTGCCAATTACGAATTTTCTTCAATAAAATCCATCAAAGCTTTCTTGAAGCTCTCTGTATCGATATCTCCTTTGGTTCCTCCCTGACAAAAATGCGGTTTGCCTCCGCCACGACCAGAGAAGACTTCATTTACATGATTGATCGCCTTGCGCGCGTCGACACCTTTTTCAATAGCCTGGGGAGAGGCGGCCAAAAAATAATTCTTGTTATTCAGGAGACCGACAATTGTCGGTTTATCCGCTTTTTTTAGCTGATCGGTATAGGTCAGGGCGGCGTCGCGGCCAAACACCTTATCCGTGATCAATACCACCCCGTTAACTATATCCCCGGATGATTTGAGTTTGCCTTTGGCCGATTCGATCTCCTGCTTCTTTTTGATGTTCGAAAGCTCACGTGCCAGCTTCTTCTCCGACTCGGTTAACGATATCAAGCGTTCGACCAGTTCCTCGGAGGGCACTTTCAATAACCTGGCGGCAGTCTCGACGGTCTCTTTTTTGCGCTTGAGGTAGCTCAACGCGAAATCACCGGTAGCCGCCTCGATTCGTCTCATACCGGCCGCGATTGCCGATTCGGAAATTATCACGAACGGTCCGATTTCGCCGGTGGCCTGAACATGGGTTCCGCCACAGAGTTCGCATGAGATATCCTCGATTGTCACCATACGAACTTCTTCACCATACTTTTCGCCGAAAAGCGCCATTGCACCGGCTGATTTAGCGCTGTCGAAATCGGTGTTCTGCCACTTGACTGGATGATTCTGCAGTACTACCCGGTTGACGAAATCCTCGATCTGTTTGAGTTCGCCTTCCTCGACTGCCTTGTAGTGGGTGAAGTCAAATCGTAGACGGTCGGGCGCGACCAGGGAACCGGCCTGACGGACATGTTCGCCGAGCACATGGCGCAGGGCCGCATGCAGGATATGCGTTGCCGTATGATTGCGCTGGGTAGATTTCTGGCGTGTGATATCAACTTCGGCATTGACTCGTTTGCCGACCGCACTTTCAAGATCCCCTTTTATATTTTTGCCGATATGCAGAACGGTATCACCTTCTTTTTTGGTGTCCTCGACCGCGAATTCATTACCATTATAAAGTATCCTGCCGGTGTCGCCGATCTGGCCTCCCGATTCAGCATAAAATGGCGTCTGCTTCAGGATCGCCACCTGCAGATCATTTTTGTCGAGAGGGAGCACTTTGACAAGTTCAGTCTCGAGCCTGATATTGTCGTCATAACCGGTAAAATCAGTTTTGATATCGAGATCGAAAGTGCGTCCCCCGAAGGTGATCCCTTTGGATTTATAGTCATCTTTGCTCTGCTGTTTCTGGCGGGCCAGTTCTTTTTCGAACCCGGCCTCATCGACAGTCATCTCACGTTCGCGGGCCATCACCTGGGTCAGGTCGAATGGAAATCCGTAAGTGTCGTAGAGTTTGAATGCCTCCTCGCTGGGGATCCTGGCGCCACCGGCTGATTTGACCTTTTCGACCACCTGTTCAAACAGCTCGAGGCCGGTATCGAGGGTTTCGCCGAAACGCTCCTCCTCGGCCTTGATGATCCCGGAGACATGCTCGAGGTTCTGTTTTAGTTCGGGGTAGGCTGATGACATATTGGACACTACACTTCCAGCCAGTTTGTAGAGAAACGGTTGTCTCAAATCCAGAAGCCGGCCATGACGGGCCGCCCGCCTGAGAATTCTGCGCAGAACATATCCGCGTTTCTCATTGGAGGGAACCGCGCCGTCTGAGAAAGCGAAAGTCAGCGCGCGAATATGATCGGCGATCACGCGGTGAGACAAACCTCCCGGGCCGATCTCGTATTTTTTGCGGGAGAGCTCTTCAATCTCCTGAATGATCGGCATGAACAGATCAGTCTCGTAATTGGTCTCGCCGTTTTGCAGGATACAGGCAAAGCGTTCCAGGCCGCCCCCGGTATCGACCGATGGCTTCGGCAATGGTGTAACCTTTCCCAGGGCGTCGCGGTTGAACTGCATGAATACCAGGTTCCAGAGCTCTATGAACCGGTCGCCCTCGCCATTGACGGTCGAGGGGGGACCGCCGTAATCAAATTTTTCACCGCGGTCTATATGGATTTCCGCACAGGGTCCGCAGGGACCGGTATCGCCCATACTCCAGTAATTTTCCTTCTCATCGAAACGCAGGATTCGGTCACCGAGTTCGGGCGCGATCTTTTTCCAGAGATTAAATGCCTCGTCATCATCGAGGTAAACAGTTGCCCAGAGTTTGTCTTTCGGGAGACCGATTTCTTTGGTCATGAATTCCCAGCAAAAATAGATCGCCTCTTCCTTGAAATAATCGCCGAATGAGAAGTTGCCCAGCATTTCGAAGAAGGTGTGATGACGGGCGGTTTCGCCCACGTTTTCGAGATCGTTATGTTTGCCCCCGGCGCGGATACATTTCTGCGACGATGTCGCCCGTGAGTAGGGCAGAGTCTCCTCGCCCAGAAAGACCTTCTTGAACTGATTCATACCGGCATTGGCAAACAGCAAAGTCGGGTCCTCATGGGGTATCAACGACGACGAGGGGACTTCCTGGTGATCATGGCATTTGAAATAATCTATGAATTTAGATCTGATCTCTGTGCTTTTCATCTGGGCCATCTTCCTCTTTTTCGCTATCGGTTACAAACCTGTCGAGCGCGGATTTGATCGCGTCGTATGTGAACCCGCGGTTCGAAAGAAAGTTGTATATTTTGTCGGTCATGTCAACCGCTTTTTGCGGATCGAAGCGAGAGCTCTTTTTATACAGTAGCTTTAACGCCAGTTCCGACTCATCGGTTTCAGCTAAAGCCTTCTCGACCACCTCGTCGGCCAGTCTGCGCGAAACCCCTTTTTTTGAAAGCTCCGCCAGCAGGAGTTTGCGTCCCCGCGGTTTGGAGGCGATTCGGGATTTCACGAAAGCCTCGGCAAACTCGCGATCATCCAGATATTCTCTTTTTCGGCATTTTTCGATCACTTCTTCTATAAGGGCGGATGGAAATTTGCGTAAAAAAAGCTTCTGTTTGAGTTCCAGGGTCGAATGGGGACGGTTGGTCAGGAGGCGGTAAGCGGATTCCTCGCACCGGAATCTTTCCGATTCAGCCTTGATCTCATCGAGGGCGGATGCGGGTATGTCCAGCCCATGTTTGAGCTGATAGCGTTCGACTATCCAGGCCGGTACTGTGGCAAAGAATTTTTTGCCTATGAACAGGTTGTAGCGGTCGTTATGATACCTGACCGGTTTCAGGGCGGATATATAAGGCATGCGGGTAATATATGTGAAATTGTATCGTGACGAAATGATTTTATATCGATTATCCAAAATGGGATGGCAAGCTATTAATACAATCTTTAAGTGATCTTCGGAAATTCAATGATTGGTAATTATTAAGATTCAACTTGTACCTACTTCACATGATACACACCGTTATCATCGATGGTTATACCGGGGAGGATAGGAGTATTTTCGAAGGCTTCATATATTGGTTTGATTTCTGACCAGAACGATTGCAGGGTGTTGTTATCTGTAGAGCGGTCATCTAATATCCTCATGCAGTCTTCCTGATACATGCGGCAAGGGAAAATATGCACCGGGATTCCGGATTGTCCGGAGTTTTTAGCTTCGACCGCCAGAAGATAAAGTTCCTCGATTTGGTCATCACCGATAGGAATACATCCGATTGTGACACGGTTGCCGTGGATAAAAATATCGCCGCCGGGATCCGGTGATGTTGCGCGGATACGGTCGGAACGGTTGGGATAGTTGGTGCCCAGCGACAGATGATAACTGCTGGCCGGATTGAAACGGTCGACGTAGTAGACACCTTCGGGAATCTGCAGGTCGCCTTGTCTGCGTTTGGGACCGAGTTTACCGCAGTAGGCGGTGAAAGGATAGGTCCTGATCAGTTTCAGAGTGTCGGAAATATCCGAACCGCCCCAGATTTCGAGTTCCCGTTCGGATTTGAATGCCCGTAAAAAGATCACTTCCGGCCATGAATCGAATCCGGCCTTTTTCAATATCGAATCGATTATTTCGGTAGTATTGACACGTGCCTGCCGTACCCTCGGATACCGATTCTGCTGCTCCTTAAACGATTTCCCCTGCGCCATTAACACAACAGGGAAAAGGATGATGAATATTAAGATGATCGTTTTCATATATGACACAATGTAGGTCAGGCGCCCTGTGCGCCTGATGATATCATGTGAAGCATGATATCATCAATGGTATCACGCTGCGCGTGATAATGTCAAAAGCGCAGGGCTTTTGACCTACTTTCACAATTCTCCGTACCTGGCAGATGCCTACATCTGCCGCGGTCAATATGTGCCGTCAGGTATCTTACCTGACGCAATAGAACCCCCTCCTGAAGGGGATGAGCCACCCATTGTCATCAATTTATGAGCTGTAAATGAAAAAAGCAAAATCAAATATATTGACTATGAACTTTTTTCAATACAATGTCGACAAAGCATAGAGAATCAGGATATTATTTCTTGACATAAATGTCATAATATAATAATATTTGTATATAGAAAAGTTGAAGAGAATACTCTTTGTCTTACGAGAAGGAGGTTAATTAATATGTATATCCTCAAGGGAATACTTTTAATATTATCTCTTCTATTAATTTTTACCGGTATTGTTTTAGTAATTCTGTCAATGAAACACAGAAAACCGGAATCTGCTGATTTTAATATCTGGAATCCAAGGCACTGGAAGGAATCTTATACAAAGCATGGGCTTCGGTATCATTATATCGGTACTTCAATGATTGTATTTGGTGCATGTCTGAATGTTCTGAACATATTGGTACTCTTCCCGAAATAGTCAGCAGGTTAAATCTTGCTTTGGAGATTTTACTATTCTGTGCTCGGCAGATGCCCAAATCTGCCGCGATCAATATGTGCCGTCAGGTATCTTACCTGACGGAAAAGAAACCCACTTCTGAAG
>WJMC01000219.1 GCA_014728145.1 Candidatus Zixiibacteriota bacterium
CAGGTTACAGGACAACCCGATCCGGACATGGTTTTCAGTCAGGATATCGGCCTGACCGAAATTTGAAAACGCTATCGCCACAGCCAGGCGATTATAGCTGTAGGATGAGGAAATCCACAACTGATCCAGTTCATTCAGATTATAGGGTCTGCTGAATGAAAACGATACCGACGGCTTCTCGATATATGACAGAAGCGCCGGGTTTTTGTAAATCACCTGCGCCGACAGGTACCTGCTGACCGAGGTCTGCCCCATCGCCTGCTGAACCGGCGAGCAAGCACTCATGTGCGATCCCGAGATAAACGAAATCACGATTACAGACAACAGTATGACAAAATGTCTGATCATCATCTTTTAGCCACCCCGAAAACCAGTTTTTTCGAGCCGGAACAGTAGCCTTCAACTTCGGCCAGGAGTATATACATACCGACCGCCAGGTAATTGCCGTAAGTGTCACGGCCATCATAGGAGTATTCTCCAGAGGTCAGGGATCGACTGTCATAGATTTTCATTACCTCCCTGCCATCGAGGTCGAATACTGTCAATGTCAGCTCACATTCACGAGGCAGTTCAACAGTGAATTCAAGACGGTCGTCGGGGCATCCGCATCCCGGGGAGAAAACCTTATTGCGAAGCGAAATATCGAAGTCTGAGCTGAAACCGTAGACGACTGAATTGATCATTCCCGGTGTCGAGCCGGTCGAGTCGAGCGAGGCATGCCAGTTCGTGCTGTCGTAGCCGGCATCGATTGGATCGATACGTTCCCAGGAGATATTGCTGTCATTGCCCGCTTGATAGGTCACGGAATCAACTGTCTGCTCCGAGAAATCGATCAGCAGGATCTGATCACCGCCGTTGTTGAGCTGACGCCAGCTCTCGAGCTGATACAGTTCGCCATCGAAATCAGGATAATAAGAGCGAAAAGAGAGTTCGTCCTGACAAATCACGAGATATTGGTCGTTTTCAATAACAACATCGGGCAAATCGACACAAGCGACCAGATCGCAGACTTTCCACCCGTAGATATCCACGGCAATATCGGAAGCATTGTACAATTCAATCCACTCCGACTCGAGGGGATCATCCGGATCAGCCAAAAACTCATTGACCACCACCTGCGCCGGCAGATCTGTCATCAGAGTCAGCAAAAATATAAGGAAAGCTGTGAAAGTTGCCTTAATCATGATATAAATTCAAGAGTCAATTTTATTCTGCCCGAATCGATCAGATTGTAAGTTTTTCCCTCGCGCGTGTCAAGCGTGGCTTTCAAAAAGATATTCGAGCTGAGAGACAATTCTTCACCCAGGTAAATCAGCCAGTAACCGGCCTCACCGTCGGTCAGGTCAGAATCTATTCGGCTGAGCTTCATTGAGGTGTTTACAGATTTCGACAGGCGCCACCTGAGACTTGTTTCGACGCGCACGAAATCTCGCCTTCCGTATTCGTAAAACACCCGCTTGAACTCAGTCCCGACCCGGAAATAAACTTTACCATATTCACGCCAGATCAGGTCACAGCGGTAGTGGTCGCGCCGTCCATAGTTTTCGGAAAGGTTGTCATCACCCCACAGGTATGTCATCCTGAGGTCCAAAAATCTGCTGAATTGATACTGGATCAGCCAGCGTCCCCGCAGTTTTTCTTCTTTGCCGCCATCGCGCCAGAAATTGATATCTGTGCTTAATCGAGTAGCAGGTGACAGCTCAAGCGAATTGTTCAACAGCCATCCGTATTCTCCATTCTGGCGACTGCGGTATTCGATTTCGGTATCTTCAATACTGACCGAACGATAATCTGAGTTGGCCCTGCCGGCACCATAGGGATTGATATATCCTGCCGGGTAATTCCATACGGTCAGACGAAACCTGCCCCTGGAATAACTGCGACTGAGCTGCATATAATAGGCGAAGTAATCGCTTTGGTATTCGCTGATTTCGGCCTGGAACTGGTATGGATTGAATCTAAAATCGCCGTATATTCCAGCCACTAAATCATCATATTCGCTGTTGTTTTGCTCGTTTTTCAAATGATGGTAATTGCCGATCAGGCCGATTCTATTGCACTTGAAGTTATAGGCCAGTTTTATTGCGGCCAGACTGCCATTTTGGTCAGGAGTTCGGTCGTGAGACAGGATTAAGGCCGATGAAACAGCATCACTTTTAAATGACAGCTGAAGCCCGTTAAATCTGCCCAGTCGCGGATACAGTATTGACCGGTAAACGCGGTTGTTATCCTTGTCGAGAAAACGGCTGTGATATCCCACAGTGATCCCCTGGCCCCAGCGGGGATAGAAGTTGCCGAGGTCAACTGCAAATGATCCTTTTAAAAAGCTGATCCTGCGCTTGCGAAAATAGAGGTCGCGCTGAGCGTCGCTTCGTTCCATCTGAAAATCATATTCAACAGATTTATCGTAGTTTCCGGTGAGATAGATATACTCGCGGCTAAAGCGATTCCGGTCAAAATCCTGGTAGTAGCGGTAACTAAACTGCATGCTCAGGCGATCGAACAATTGAGGCTTTTGAGTGCGCATTTCAAACTCATGAATCAAGCTGTCAAGAGCGACCGCATCCAGCCCGGAAAGGTCTTCCACCGAACGCACTATTTCATTTAAAGCCAGGCTGTCGAAATATTGGGGCAGGCTGAAGAGTTCGTCGAAAAGCAGGTATTTGTCGAGATCTATTTGACCGCTTTCAAACAGGTACTGAAGCTCGCTTTCGGAATCCAGCCAGTAAGTATTGATTAATGAAGCAAATATTTGGGAAGGGAGAAACAGTATAACAACAAACAGCAGAATTCGCATGATTACCTGAGATCATATTCTTTGAGTTTGCGATAGAGGGTGCGTTCGCCTATACCCAAAAGCTCGGCTGCTTTTTTTCGCTGACCGTTGGAGGCCTGAAGAGCTTTTTTGATCATCTCCTTTTCGACCTGGCGCAGATTTTTCACATCGGAATATTCTTCATGACCGGACGGTTCTCCGGAGACATAGATCTCGCCTGTATCCGTCGATACTGGCACACCACGTTCGAGCAAAATCTTCTTCATCTCAGCGATCTCCCGTGCCAGGTTCAAAAGCGCGCGATAAATCAGCTCGAAATCCGCCTGCTCGGAGGTTTTGCCGGTGGCAACCGGAAGTGAGCGGTTGGCGGCTGTCGATTTACGAATAAATTCCTCGACATCCCCGGCCTTGATCTGATGATCACGAGAGAGGTAAGCGGATGACTGGATAAAGTTCTTTAACTCACGTACATTGCCAGGCCAACTGTAGCGGAGCATATAGCTGACAGCCTCGGGCAGGATTTCGAACTCCCCGATCTCGGAATCAAGCTGTGACAAAAAATATTTCGCCAGCGGGTAAATATCCTCGGGCCGGTTGCGCAACGGTTCAGTGACCATCTGGATCACGGACAGGCGGTAGTACAGGTCGGCCCGGAATTTGCCTTCCTGCACAAGATCAGGAAGATTGCGGTTGGTAGCGCAGACTATCCGGACCTCGGCATTGAGCTGCTGGTTTCCCCCCACCCGGTAGAATGTCTTCTGCTCCAGCACATGGAGAAGCCTGGCCTGCAGGTCGAGCTTGAATTCGCCGATTTCATCCAAAAATATCGTCCCGCCCGCGGCGGTCTCAAAGTAGCCGGCATGGCGACGGTCTGCTCCGGTGAAAGCCCCCTTCTCATGTCCAAACAGTTCACTTTGCAGAAGCGATTCGGAAATTGCGGCACAGTTGACCGAGACATAGGGCTTGTCCCGGCGATGAGAATTATTATGTATCGCGCGCGCCAGAAGCTCTTTGCCGGTCCCCGACTCACCGCTGATTAAAACAGTGGCATCGGTCGGCGAAACCTGTCTCAAAATCGAAGCCTGGTACTTGAGATGGCTGGAGCGCCCGATGACACCGGCGCTGTTCAATAACTGCCGGTAGTCAGCCATTTCCTGAATCTGCTGGCGGAGATCACGGACCGAATACGACGGCGAGAATGTACCTGACAGTTCC
>WJMC01000220.1 GCA_014728145.1 Candidatus Zixiibacteriota bacterium
GACCATGATCGTCGAACCGTTTCTCAAGCGCGATAAAAAACAGCCGGTCATTTTCCTGACATGGGCCTCGCTTCTGGCGGCACTTGTCTATGTGATTGTGCTCGTCAGCTCGAAAACATCGATAAATGACCTGATGTTTTCCGGTACGTAACTGATCAACACTTATTCTTTGATGTTCAAGGCCATATTCCTGCTCGGCTCACTTTTGACCGTTTTCATCTCATCCGGATACATGAAGTATAAAAATGCTCCCGACGGTGAATTTTATTCACTGATCCTGTTTGCGACTTTCGGCATGATGCTGATGGCTTCTGCGGCCGACTTGATCGTTTTGTTCATTGGGCTGGAGATCATGTCGATCTGCCTGTACGTGCTGGCTGGATTCTTGAGACGCGAGATCGTCTCAAACGAGGCTTCCCTCAAGTACTTCCTGATGGGTGCTTTTGCCTCCGGATTTTTAATCTTCGGAATCGCCTTCATCTACGGCGGGACAGCCTCGACCTCTATTTCGGAGATTGTGCTGACCGCCAATATCCAGTCCAAGACTTATTTGATGATCGGGGCCGCCATGGTCCTGATCGGACTCGGTTTCAAAGTCGGCGCGGTGCCGTTTCATATGTGGATTCCGGATGTCTATACCGGTGCTCCGACTTCTGTTACAGCTTTCATGTCGGCCGGCCCCAAAGCGGCCGCTTTCGCCGCGTTTTTCCAGGTCTACCTGGTCGCCCTCAGGCCACTCAAGCCCGAACTGGAAATCGTGTTCTGGATACTGGCCGCCCTGACTATGACTGTCGGCAATATATTAGCGATATCGCAGAATAATTTCAAGCGAATGCTGGCTTACTCATCGATCGCTCATGCCGGCTATATCCTGGTTGGATTGACTGCTTTTACTGCCGAAGCGTCTTCCGCGGCATTATATTACCTGTTATGTTACACCGTCATGAATATAGGCGCTTTCACGATTTTACTGCTGGTCGAATCACGCGAAAATTCCGACACGAACTTTTCCTCGTTCGCGGGTATGGGGCGCAAGTATCCGTTTTTAGGAATCTTGTTGACAATCCTGATGATATCCCTGGCGGGCTTCCCGCCGACTGCCGGTTTTCTGGGGAAGTTCCTGGTCTTCAAGGCAGCCATCGATACCGGTTCTAATTCGCTTTTGACACTTGTCGTTCTGGCGGTAATCAACAGTCTGATTTCAGTTTACTATTACCTGCGGGTTGTTATCGTAATGTATATGACCGAAACCGAGATCGAATTCCGCCCCATCAATTTCAATTTCGGGGCTGTCCTGGCGATAATCATCACCGTAATCGGCACCCTTATATTGGGTATATATCCACAGTTTTTCGAATCCTTTTTGAACGCTTCTATTATATAGACACACTCTTAATCTGTATATATCCTGATGACGGTGGAGGATTCTCTGCCTGTTTTTATAAGAATTGAACAGGAAGTTCAAATTCTTCGCACTCCCTCAAGATTTTTGCAGAATGCAAGAGCATTTCCCAGTATTTCGCAAAATAAAATAGGCCTGATCCAATTATCATTTTGAAACTGCAACTGATCTTCCTGCCTTCCAGCGACTTCATTTTTTTCTGATTTTTGGTACACCCGTTGCATTAAGATAGAGCGTTATGAAAAACACAAAGAAAAAATCAGCAAATAGAAATCACAAAGGATTCACCCTGATCGAACTGATGATAGTTGTGGTTATAATCGGAATACTGGCCGCTTTGGCGCTTCCGCGCTGGTGGAAAGCTTCTGAGCGCGCACGCCAGTCCGAGGCCAAACTGATCTTAAAGCAGATCTATACCAATGAAAACACCTATCGCCAGTCGACTTCAGCCTATTTCATCCCGGGCGCTCCGGCTCATGCCGGCAATCCCGATGCTTTCGCGGATATTTGGGTAGAGATCGGTTCTGAGGCTCTCTATACATATACAATTGCGGGAGATGCAAATACATTTACCGCTACCGCGACTGCCAACCTGGATGATGATGGCACCATCGACACCTGGACTATTGACGACGATGGCGACCTTGTAATGGTTGATGACGATACCGCGGATTGATGCAATCTGCAAGGGTGATCTGGTAATTTGAGAGATAATTTGAGTGAGGAGAAGTTGTTCGAGGATGAAAAAACTGAACAGCAAAAACAGGGAAAGACTTAAAACCCAAACGAGAGATGAACTTAACGAGAATAAAGAAAGTGCAGATAATGGACACTCACTCTGGCAGAAGTTTTGCAAGTGCGTAGCTCCGTACCAGAGGGAAAACAAAGAAAACAAATAGAGCAATAACCAAAACATTCAGTAGGAGGATTCTAAGATGTTGCAGAAATTCCACAAAAGAAACAGCAAGGGTTTCACCCTGATCGAGCTCATGATCGTTGTCGTTATCATCGGCATTTTGGCCGCCCTGGCTATTCCGCGTTTCATGAAGGCTTCCGCCAAGTCCAAGACCTCTGAAGCCCAGCTTCTGCTCAAGCAGATCTATACCATGGAACGTTCCTACAAACAGCAGTATGACACTTATTCCGCTGACCTGGCCGCCATCGGCGTAGTCATACCGGGTAACGCCAACTACGACTACACGATCGTGGCGGACGCTACCAGCTTCACCGC
>WJMC01000221.1 GCA_014728145.1 Candidatus Zixiibacteriota bacterium
GTGGTAGATTCTACCACAAAATAGCGTCAAGCGATGCAGTAGATTCTACCACACAGGACGAGCATAAAGGCAACCTTTTACTGATTTCAGGATTATCTATAGTCGGGTGAAAGCGAGATCAGCAGTCGATTTCAGGAGAGGCCCTGATGACTGCGGAAATTTACCCGGCTGATTTGATTTTGCAGGCGACGGTACTTTTGCTTGAGAAGGTAATGTTCGACTGCTCGTTTGACCGCTCGGGTCAGCCGAGAGATAGAATCACCTTTCAAAACATACTCATACGGTTTTTCCCGACGATCGATCTCATCTTCTTCATAGTCACCGGGATACCCGGTATGGAAAATCACCGGGAGCTCGGAGTTCTCTTCGTGAATTCTCCGGGCCGCTGTGATCCCATCCATATCCGGCATCTTGATATCCATGACTACGCAGGAGATATCTCCATCCTGTTTGATACGTGAGATCGAATCGCGTGCGCTGTTGGTGCGGACGATATTATAATCGTCCTTTAAGATCTCGTAGACCATCGAGAGAACAAGGTCCTCATCGTCAACGACTAAAACCGTCCGTTTGCCATTCTTTGAGGAACTTTCCTCAAATCTGATGTTTCTGGCGGTCATGCGCCAACCTCTACTATCTCGATTCTATACTGTTTCTAATGCGATGCTTTATCCTCTACAATATGAGAATATATAAACAGAATTTCAGATGACAAGAAAAAAGACAGTAAAATTGTTGGATTTAAGGGAAATAGGGCTAAAAAGAGATGTTTCTAATCAGGCTTCGGCGGTAAACTGATCAAGCTCGGTTTTCTCTTTGTCCAGAAAGACCTTGCTGAGATCCAGAAAGATCAGCAGACGTTTTTCCAGTTTGGCTACACCCCTGATATACTGGCTTTCGATCGAGGTGGTGATATCCGGTGCCGGTTCAATGGTCGAGGCCGGAAGTCGCAAAACCTCGGAAACTGAATCGACGATCATTCCCATCATCATACCGGAGATATCGACAACGATGATACGAGTTTCACGATTGCGCTCAACCGGCGGAAGGTGGAAGCGTTTGCGCAGGTCCACAATCGGGATGACCCTGCCCCGCAGGTTAATAACACCTTCCACGAAATCCGGAACCTTGGGCATTTTCGTGATTTCCATCAGGCGGTTGATCTCCTGAACTTTCAGAATATCCACCCCGAATAATTCCTCACCCAGCCTGAATGAAACCATCTGGAGGAGTTGCTCGGCCTGGCCGGCATTTTCGCGTTTATGTTGAGTACTTTCTAAGGCCATATTCGACTTAAGTTTATAGTTTATGAAGAGCTGAACTCTCCCCTTTTCACAACTTTCTTATATAGTATCGGCAAACAGACCTGAAGGTATTAATTATTTCCACCAAAGGGCGTAGATTTATGTCAGGGGATCGTTATTCGGGACTTGAGAGGGATCGTTTAGTTCTTCGAGTGATTTATCCCCGAAATACTTGTCGAGACAGTCGGGGCAAATGCCGTGACTGACCTCAGCCAGGCTGTGAGACTTGATATAATCTTCCACATTGCGCCAGTAATCCTCATCATCGCGAACCCGCTTGCACCAGGCGCAGATCGGTAAAATCCCTTGCAGTTTTTTGACATTAGCGAGCGCATCCTCGAGCGCATTAATCTTGTCAGAAAGTGTCTGCTTGAGTTGAATAATTCTCTCGCCGGCGCGGACTCTGGCACGCAACTCTATGCTGTTAATGGGCTTAACTACATAATCATCAGCCCCGGACTCGAAAGCTTTGGCCAGGTCGTTGACCTCTCCACGGGAAGTCAGCATAATAACGTACATGAATTTGCTGTTGGGCAGTTTCTTGATCTCATGACAGACCTCGATACCATTCACTTGAGGCATCATCCAGTCCAGAATCACGAGTGAGATGTCCGACTGACTTTTTACCGCCTCAAGCGCTTCCCGGCCATTACGGGTAGGACAGACCTCATAACCCCATTTCTGGAGATGGTTGACCAGTATGCGCGAAGAAATCGGTTCATCTTCAGCGACTAAGACTTTCATCATGCTCCCCGCGGATATACAAAGCTCTGGACTTTAGACAGGATTTCGTAGTTGTGAAACGGTTTCTCGATATAGCCGTCGGCACCTACCGCGATAGCTTCGGTACGGGTAAATTCCCCGGTATGGCCGGTCATGAGCAGGACGGGCAGATCAGGCCTATCCTCTTTTATTTTCACAAGCATCTCGAGGCCGTCCATCTCGGGCATCTTGATATCCGAAATCACCATCGCCACTTTTTCCTTTTCAATTACCTGGAGGGCTTCACGCCCGTTGCTGGCGGTCAGAACCTTATGTCCCTGCCGGGTGATGATTTTTTCCAAAAGGCCGCGTAACAACGCCTCATCATCGACAATCAGCACATAGCCGGGTATTTTGTTTATCATACGCTCAACTTTTTCCAGAAGCAGTTCGGCCTTTATCGGTTTGGCTATATAATCACGAGCTCCCAGATCGAGACCTTTTAACAC
>WJMC01000222.1 GCA_014728145.1 Candidatus Zixiibacteriota bacterium
CAGGAGGGCATAGTCCGCGATGCCATAATCGCCAGGGAAGCGGGAGTCAATGCCGGTTTTGAGGAAGCCGCGCTTGAAGCCGCCCTGAAGAGAAAGTACAGCCCCGCGATGCAGAACAAAAATCCGGTCGCGGTCTGGATCAGCTACAAAGTCAGTCCCAAGCTCAAATAATCAGCCGAGATGTTCGATTACCTCTATGGCGGTTACCACCGGAGCGAAGCCGAAAGAGATATTTTTGAGCGTAGCCAGGTGCATATCATCATTGGCAGTAGCGACAGCATCGCAAATGAACTGAACCCGGTAGTCTTTGTTGAAAGCGTCGCGCGCGCTGGTTTCACAACACAGGTTGGTCATCACACCGGTTATCACCAAGTCGGTTATCCCGAGTGAATGCAGGATGATCTGCAGGTCGGTGCCCTCGAATGCCGAATAGCGATGCTTGTGCACCACCCGTTCATTTTCGAGTGGTTTGATGTCGGGATAGATCTCGGCCCCGTAGCTTCCAGCCTCGCAGTAGCTGTCCCACCACCATGTCAGGTTACCACCGTCAAGTTCCGGGCTATAGTGAGAATGCGAAGTGAATATGACCGGCCTGTTTTTGCCACGAAACGCCTGTTGAAGTTTGATGATATTCGGCAGGATCTCGTGAGAAGCCGGAATAAACATCCCGCCGTCCTCGGCCACGAAATAATTCTGCATATCGATTATGAGCAGAGCGCAGTTGTCGCGCCTGAGCGGAAAACGCCGGATATTGTAAGGCGCGATTTCCTTCAGCCATGTTGCGGTTTTATCCTCGAGTGTTGACATATATTTCCTCCCTGAATTTCAGTCTATAATGACGATCAAACTATTAGTGTTCATGATCAGAGTGATACGCGATAATAGAACTATTCCTCCTCGGATCTCTCGAAACGATCGTCGGCTGTTGTCCGGCCGTTATCTGTATTATCCAGCCATCCAGAACGCTCTACCTCGAAATGGTCGAACCTGGGTGCGTATGGTTTAATATCCACAAGCGGTGTGCCGTCGAGAATATCCACTCCGGAGATATACAATTTATTGCCTTCGATTTTATGCAATCGGACCGCTGATATCCCCAATGGGTTCGGGCGTGAGGGGGCACGGGTAGCGAAGACACCGTGAGGCTTCCGATCCAGGTACGGCCGTACCGTCAGTTTCGGATGAGCGGCACGGTCACACCAGTAGATCAACCAGATACGATCGAAGCCTATCAAATCTTTCAGGCCCTCCACATACTCCTCGAAAATATCGACTTCCCCCGCATGATCGCCAGCTACCGCAGTCTGAATCGGTGTGTCGGTTGCCTTTTTAAACTCCGATCTGATCACCCCGATCTGTTTTAAAACCATCTCGTTCATGATCTGATAAGTTAACAAGTTTATCATTAAGAGCAACTGGAATATTTCTGGCAACTTCCACAGGATTGTAAGTGCCAATATTGCAGTGTATTACGAATAAATATCAGCCGTTAAAGAATTAAAAATTTAAACCGATACAATTTACAGCTTGACAACTGCACATATGTGCAGTATAATGCCTCCAGGTTGATCGGGTAGGTGATTTCAAGTTACAGTCTATATAAGAATTGCAGGGCTATGATGTCTTTAGAGTTTAATTTATCGTGCGATTCGATCATTTTCAAAAATGAGGACAGTTCGCCTGACAAATATAACCGCAGGCAGTTCGTTTGTCCGGAGTGCGGGTCTGGTCTGGTGCCTTCCTGTGGATGCTGTTTCTGTCCTTTTTGCGGATGGTCGCGTTGCGGGTGAGGGAGGATTGGCTATGCTAATGGAGGATCTGAAAGCCTGTGGTTTTCCGGATATATTAATTCAAAGCTGGAAGGATTCTGTTGGCGATACACTTCTGCCTCTACAGGAAAAGGCGATTCGCGAGTTTGATTTACTGGGACAGTCCAATCTGATAATCTCGGCACCAACTTCATCGGGCAAGACATTCTGTGGCGAAATTGCGATGGCGAGGGCATTGACAGCCGGGCGAAAAGCGGTCTATTTAGTTCCGCTCAAGGCGCTTGCCGAGGAACGTTATCACGATTTTCAACAGAAGTATGCCCGTCTGGGGCTCAAAACGATCATCTCCACCGGCGACCGTCGCAAACATGATTTCGCTTTTCAACGCGGTGATTTCGATCTGGCAGTTGTAATTTTTGAAAAGTTCAGCCAGCTTTTGACTCGCAACCTGGATATACTCTCGTTAATAGATCTGATTCTTATCGATGAACTTCAGATGATCGGCGATTCCGGCCGCGGGTCTTCTCTGGAACTTTTGTTGTTAAAGATAAAAGTAGCGCGCTACAACTGCCGTCTGGTTGGATTGTCGGCGGTACTGTCCTCGTCCGGCGACCTGGCGAACTGGCTTTCAGCTGGACTTCTGACCTCCAGCTATCGCCCGGTCGATCTCTACCAGGGAGTACTCTGGCAGGGAAGGTTCGACTACCGCAGTTACAACAGCGGACAAATCGGTAGCGAACTGGTTCTCGATGATGACAACCTGGCTCCCGAAGATCAACTTTTGAGGTCTGTTGTAAATTTTATTGAAACCGGTGAGAAGGTGTTGGTCTTTTTGAAGAGCAGGGTATCCTGCCAGTATTTCGCAGAGTCAATAACCGATATGGTTGAACCATTGCGGGCCGATGATGCGATTAAGGCACTTTCTTCGGGTGATCGCACCGGCCTGGGGGATAAGCTGATCGAACTACTCGAATACGGTGTCGCGTTTCATCACGCGGACCTTTCTTTCGAACAACGCCGGATTTTGGAGCATGGATTTCGCGCCGGAAAGATCAGGGTGATCTTTGCCACTACGACTTTGGCGATGGGCCTCAATCTTCCAGCCGGAGTTGTATTTCTTGAACCGTTCAAGTTCGCCCCCGGCTGTTACCACAAACGACTCCTGGCTCATCATCTGAACTGGTCGGAATATGAGAATATGTGCGGGCGGGCGGGTCGCTTGAGATACACCGACAGGCCGGGAAAAGCTCTGCTTCTGGTCAATTCCGAGTTTGAAAAAGAGGTCATCTGGAACAAATTCATGCTCGGTAAACCCTCAGAGTTCGAGGGGCACCTCGCCCAAAAATCGACTGCCGACCTGATGCTCGATCTGGTTGCGAGTGGATGTTGTCGGACTCTTGATGATGTCGCTGGCGCACTGCAAAAAAGCTTCAGCCGGGCTCCGTTTATGGATGAGGATATCAAAGAAGCCTGTGAGTTCTGCTATAAAAGAAACTTCATTGTGGATCGTGAAGGTGCCTGTGAAAGTACTGCATTAGGAGATACGATCGCAGGTTACGGTATCTCGTGCGCTACCGCAGATCAATTTTTAGCGCTTCTAGCTCGCAGTAGTGACCTGAATGAAGCCTGCTGGCTGTATGAGCTGGTCACTTCCGGTGAGATGACCGATCGTGCTCGTTTCAGTGTACATGGTCGGCTTGAGGATGTCAGGCTGAAGCAGATTCAGGATGATTTGAAATCACATGGTCTGGTTGAAGGATTTAGCCTCGAGCAG
>WJMC01000223.1 GCA_014728145.1 Candidatus Zixiibacteriota bacterium
GCGTAACAACGCCTCATCATCGACAATCAGCACATAGCCGGGTATTTTGTTTATCATACGCTCAACTTTTTCCAGAAGCAGTTCGGCCTTTATCGGTTTGGCTATATAATCACGAGCTCCCAGATCGAGACCTTTTAACACCGAGGATTTGTCATTTCTGGCGGTGCACAGCATAACCGGGATGTTCTGAATTTTCTTGTGCGAATTCATGTATTTCAAAAGCTGAAATCCATCTATCTCGGGCATCATAACATCCGAAATAACCAGGTCTACCAGTTTTCCGCTATCCAGGTAATCGATCGCCTCCCTGCCTGAAGTCGTGGCTACGGTTTCATATCCCTTTTTGGTGAGGATCGAATCCATCAATTTCAAAGAAACCGGATCATCCTCTACTATAAGTACTTTCATCGTGATTCCACCGTCCGTAGATTTTCCGTTGCTTTTTTAAAGCTGTCAATTTCAGCAATTATCGTTTCGTATTTGTTCCGCGCGGAGTCGAAATCGCCGATTTCACCCATTTTTTCCATTTCAGAGGCGGTCTGAGCGGCCCGGCTGGCACCCAGGTTACCCAGCGCGCCCTTGAGCGAATGCGCGGTAGCTTTCAGGTTTTTCCCATCCGCGTTTTGGATGGCCGAATCTATTTCCTGCAACAGGGCCTGCTCCTGCTCGGAAAACATTGCTAATAGCTCGGCCAGCAATTCACGATCACCCTCAACTGCGGCCAGAGCTGTCTCCAGATCAAATATCTCCACTACACCTCCCTGTTTATGTAATCGACTGTTTTTTGCCTTTTTTTTCGATTTTAATATATTTTTCTATGCATTTATACAATTCAACCGGATTGATCGGTTTAGTCAGGTGATCATCCATTCCCGCTTCGAGACAGTGTTCACGGTCACCTTTCATGGCATTAGCTGTCAGAGCGATGATCGGCAGGTGTCCGCCTTTTTCGCGCTCATTTTCCCGAATCAGCCGTGTTGCCTCAGACCCCTTCATAACCGGCATCTGCACATCCATAAGGACCAGGTCATATTCGTTCTCAAGAACGGCCTCGACCGCCTGCCAACCATCTTCGACCGTATCGACTTTAAATTCTTTTTTCTCAAGCAACCTGCGCGCCAGATGCTGGTTGATCTTGTTATCTTCAGCCAGCAGTACCCAGACATCTTTATAGCTTTTTCTCTCAAGTCCGGTTTCACTTCCGCTTTGAGATTCGCTGTCAGTCAGATCCGAGGAACCGTCCTCAACCTGCCGGGAACTTCCAAGAATTTTACTTATCAGGTCAAACAGACGGGAGTTTCGTATCGGTTTTTGAAGATAGGCACGACATCCGATCTTCTCCAGTTCGCCTTTTTCACTCAACTGGTGAGTTGAGCTGATGATCACACACGAGCGCGCTATATCTTTGTTAGAATCGCTCAGCCGACGTATCAATTCCACACCATCCATCTCCGGCATGGCGACATCGACCAAAAACAGATCATACTGCCAGCCTTCACATTTAGCTTCATGCACAATCTTCATCGCCCTGGCACCGCTTTCAGCACAATCCGCGCGCATCTCCCAGTTTTCCAGAAGAGCACAGATCAGGCGGCGATTGGTCAGGTTGTCATCGACCACCAGAACCCGTTTTCCGGCCAGGTCAGCGGCCAAAGGCGCGCTCCGTTCAGGATCGGTTTTTGTCGGCAGTTCAAGTGTAAAATGGAAGGTAGAGCCCGGACCACCTATATCCTGCTTATTGGTCGGACTCTCGGCCCAGATACTGCCTCCCATAAGCTCCACCAGCTGCATCGAAATAGTCGTGCCCAGCCCGGTTCCGCCATACCTACGCGTGGTGGAACCATCGGCCTGCGTGAAGCTGTCGAAGATCTTCTCGAGCCTGTCTTCAGGTATACCGATCCCGGTGTCAGAGATACTGAAATGGAAGCGGGGTTGATATGAACCGGCCTCCATCTCAACTTTCAGAACAACCTCACCCTTTTCTGTGAATTTAACAGCGTTGCCGACCAGGTTGACAATAACCTGGCGCAGGCGGGCCTGGTCACCGATCACACGCTCTGGTACGAGGGGATGAACAAACAGCACCAGTTCGAGTTTCTTTTCACGAGCCTGGTAGATGAGAGGCTCAATTGCTGTTTCAATAGTCTTGTGCAGGTCAAACTCTATATCTTCCAGCAGAAGCTGACCAGCCTCGATCTTCGAGAAATCCAGGATATCGTTGATCAGGTGCAGTAGCTGTTCGGCGGAGGATTTCACCATGCTGAGGTAGTCTTCCTGTTCGGTCGTCAAATCAGTATCCAGGGTCAGATCGGTCATACCAATAATACCATTCATGGGGGTGCGAATCTCATGGCTCATGTTCGCCAAAAACTGGCTTTTAGCCTTATTGGCAGATTCAGCTTCTTTTCGCGCCTGCTCCAGCTCCGTGATTACGACCTTGAGCTGGGCGGCATTTTGCTCCTGGAACTCCTTGGCGATCCGCAGGTCTTCTGCGTATTCACGCAGTTTGATCTCTGATTCCTTTTGTTCGGTAATATCGCGGCAGATCCCGATGAATCCGATTGTTTCACCTTCATTAGATTTCATCAGGGAGGTCGTCATAAAGGAGGGAAACACACTGCCGTCTTTGCGCTTGTGGCTGACCTCGCTTTTATGGACTCCGTTCTGCCTGACTTTTTCATGAAACGGCATAATTTCCCGCTGAATCTGCTCCTCGGTGTGGAACATTTCGATCGAGCAGTCTTGCATTTCCTCAATCGTGTAGCCATGCATCTCGGCCCAGGAATTATTGGCGTACACAATATTTCCCTCGAGATCGGCAATGGCTATTCCGTCTTTGGACTGCTCCACGGCAAGACTCAAACGCTTCAGTTTTTTCTCAGTCTGAATCCGGTCGGTAATATCTCGCATGACCCCCACCGCATGCCATTTGCCCTTGATGTTTATAGCTGACAATGAAAGGGAGACATCGACTTCACTGCCGTCTTTTTTCAGCCCTTTCAACTCGAGCGTTTTACCGACAGCATCACCACGCCCGGTGATTTTGAATTCCTTGAATGCTTTTTTATGTTCTGCATGGTAATATTCAGGGGCAATCATCTGATGCAGATCTTGACCGATCATCTCTTTTTCCGAATAGCCGAAGATACGCTCCGCGGCCGGATTCCAGAAGGAAACCTGTCCCTGTGGATCGAGCATGATGATTGCATCCTGGGCGGAGTCGGTTATGGCTCGCAGGCGTGATTCGCTTTCGCGCAACTCATCCTCAAACCTTTTACGATCGGTTATATCAAAATTGACGCCTACCACCCTTATCGGGAGACCAGCTTGATCACGTGATACAATTCCCGCCCCGGCAAGATGGCGGATCTGGCCATCACGCCTGAGTATCGGAAACTCGATCGTGAACTCCTTCTCTCCTGTGAGGGCTCTCTGAAATTCCTCAAGGGCGGTCGGCAGAGCCTCCGGCAGAACACATTTTTCCCAATCCGCAAATGAGTACCCAAAATTTTCCCTGTCGACATCAAAGATCTCGAACATACGGTCATCCCAGTCAAGATGCTGATTGACTACATCAAAATCCCAGATGCCGATTCCGGTTCCCTCGGTTGCCAGGCGCAAACGTTCACGGCTTTCGCGCAATTCCTCCTCGGTTTTTTTGCGATCTGTTATATCGCGTGACGTGCAAATTAACTGCTGAATCGTGCCGGAGAATTTATCGAAGATGCCCCTGCTGATCGTTTCGAACCAGAGATACTTGCCGTTTTTACATCGGATCCGGTAGGTAGTCATGCCAGGGCTTGTTGAACTGCCTATTTCGGCATGACGCTGGCGGACAGACTCGATATCGTCCTCATGGATGAAATCATAAGCCGAATGTCCCAATACTTCTACCGATTCATATCCGAGCAGGGATTTTATGGTCGGTGATACATAAGTATAACGTCCCTCCGTGTCATGAATCGATATCAGGTCAGTAGAATAGTCGGCAATCATGCGGTAACGCTCTTCGCTTTCACGCAGTGCTCTTTCAATCTGGACATTTTCAGTGATATCATCATAAACTACCACGGTTTCTTCGGTAGGAAGTTTATACAGGTAGCATTGACGCCAGATCTGTCCTTCTTTCGGTACCATGCACGTAAGTAAGAAGTTTTCCGGCTTACCGGAAACATACACACGCCTGAGAACCTCAATGAAGTCCGTATCAGCAACAAACGGGAACACTTCTTCCAGTTTCTTGCCGTTCGCTTCGTGGCGATCAAGGCCATCCAGCTTTTCACCCGCCTTATTCAAATCCGAGACATAGAAACAATCATATTCTTTATCGAATTGCAGCACCACCACACCGCTACTCATGTTGTTGAACAGTTCACGGAAACGGGTTTCACTGCGACGAAGCGTTTTTTCAGATTGCTTGCGTTCTATGTAAGCGCCGATCATTTCGGAAACAGTGCGTAAAAGCCTTACATCTTCTTCACTCCACTCTTTTTCCTTAGAAACATCATCAAACCCGATAAAGCCGTACCAATTTCCTTCGACCCTGATCGGTAAAACCAGTATCGATAGAATTCCCTGTGATTTCAGAATTTCGCGTTCTTCCTCGGGAAAATCGCTGACTTTACCGACAACGGCCCTACCCTTCGAAAGAACATCCTTCCAGCGTATAAAACCCTCGGAATAAGGCAATTTCTTGAGAACAGGATTGTCGATCTGGGGTTTCACACCGGGTGAGCAGGTTTCATAGGTCTGTTTCATGCATAGACCCAGCTCCGGATCATCGATATTTTCAAAAATATAAACCCTTCCGACCTGGGAAGCCCGGAGGAGATGATGCAGGGTGCTGTTGATGACTGTCTTTTTATCCATCTTGGATAACAGCAATGACTGCGAACAATCGGCCATATTCTTTTCGTAGCGCATCCGCTCCGAGTACAGTTTTTCCATCTCTTTGCGCTGGTTGACATCGCGAACAATAGCCAGCAGGTGTGTCTTGCCTCCAAGAATGGCCCTGGTCAGGTTTAACTCGGTATAGAACATGCTCCCGTCAGCGCGCTGGTGGAGCCAGTCAAATTTCTGAGGTTCTCCGGCCAGTGCGTTATCGATGTACTTATCTGCTAATTCATGAGAAGTATGACCATCGAGTTGAAACTCGGGCGAGAAATCCAACGGTGATTTACCGAGCACTTCTTCCCTGGAAAGTCCGTACATCTCAGCCGCTCGCGAATTGCATTCGACAAACCTGCCGTCGACCATCGCCAGGATACCGTCGTTGGCAGACTCGAACAGCATCTCGTAGCGGCTGGCCACTTCGGTGGCATGCTGTTTAGCTTTCTCATGTTCATCGGCTTCAGACTTAAGATCACGATGGAGCTTGAAAAGCTGGGCATCGAGAAGATGAATATAGCGCCAGAATGCCAGAAACAATAATAATGATATCAATCCCCCGATTACAAGCTGGGTCGTAAGGACAGCATGATGTCCGGCTCGTTTTGCCGTGATATCATAAAGCATCAGCATCTGGACATGGTTTTCGCCATTATCCAGTTCGAGGTCGTACCAACGCGTAAGATAATGGTGTTCGTTCATTTCAATACGGCCGGTCTCTGCAATACCAGCCTCGGATATATACTCAAGCAATTTATTCCTGCCGGCAGTTTTCAGCTCGAGCGAAGATCCTGCAATCAAGGGCTTTGTTATGTCCGCTTCATCCGCCTGTGTTTCAACCTGTGAATCTGACCCACTTGCAATAAAGATAAATTCAGTACCGAAAAGATTTGAAAGTCTCGGAATCAGATTCTCGGCTACTTCGCTGGCCTGAAAATAGCCATACAGAGATGATTCTACCTTCCAGGGCAGGACACTGCTGAGAAAGACTTTATTGTTGTAGTCGAGATGAAATCCGGAGTGTTTTCGTCGATCGCCTGTAAGCATACGCGTTTTAGCTTTGGTTTCAGCGATCGGTGCATTCGTATCACTCGAGTACACGAACAAAGGATTTCCCGCAGGATCGAATAAAGCCAGGCGATCAATATTGTTTTTAACTACTTTTTGCTTTGAAATCTTTTTCAATCTCTCGCTCAGTGAATTGAAATCACCCACGCGCGCGAAAAGCCGGAGTGAATCATCACTGGTAAGCTGTGTCAGGATTTTGTTCATTGCGACAGAATCATGACCGATTTCCTTGAAGAATAAATTTTGAGCAAGATCAAATTCTCTGGAAGCAATGCCCTGCATTCGTGAGTAAAAAGTCTGGTTGGATACCAGCGATAAGGCTGTCAAAATAAACAGAAGTCCGACAGCCAGAGGCAACAATACCCTGGTTTTTATGTTGCTGCGGGCAGTATTCACGAAATCCTCAAAAAATTCACTGAGAAATACAGCTGATTACAAAATCACTCTACCATCAACGAAACCACCAGATTCCTTCTTAATTATCGGCTGAATTGATTGACCTTTTAGCAGTTACAGATTTGTTAATCAGAGTTTAGCGAAACTCTCAACAATCATTGTTTCGGAATAAAGCAGGAAGACAAAATGACCTGTTTTTAATTCCAATTCAGTTTAAAAAATGTTAGATTGAGTTTGAACTATCTGAAATCGGAGGTACACTATGGCAGACGACAGCAAGAATCTGGTCGATGTCGGCATGGGAAACCTTCCCTTTCCGATCAAGGTGCCCTCGCGTGAGAAATCGGAAGGTCAGCAGACTATCGCAAATATTTCCGTACGCACCCGAATTCAGGCGGATCTCGAAGCTCACTGGCAGAACCGCTTTATTCAGGTCCTGCACAGCCATCGCAGTCGAATCGACACCGCGACATTATCCGAAAACGTCGAAAGTTACCTGAAAGCTCTCAATGCCGACACAGTACGCCTTGAATTCGAGTATCCTTTTTTTGCCGAGAAAACAACACCGGTCTCAGGGGAGAAATGTCTGGTGCGCTACCATTGCAACTATTCGGCCAAGCTGACCACAGTATGGGACAAGCCAAAGATCACTTTCAAAATCCATGTTCCCGTGATTACGACCGATCCGGCCTCCGATCCTGAAAAAGAGGGTGGTTTGTTCGGACAGATGAGCGTTCTCACGATTGAAATAGAATCGCGGCAGGAGACTTATCCGGAGGATTTGGTAGATCTGGCGGATAAGCATTCCTTATCACCGGTGTACTCATTTCTAACTCCCGATGACCAGATCAAGATCATCCAGACCGCCCACATCCAGAAGAAATCAAGTGTCGAGGTGAGTGAAGCGATCAAAACCGAACTGGCCCATAATCGTTTTATCGAATGGTTCTCGGTGAGTTGCGCTAATTTCGGTATGCTCCATTCTTACAACACTGCGATCGGGAGCGAGCGGGACATACGTTTGCCATTCTGATAATTGAATCATGGGCGGGAACAGATCGGTCAGGCAGCGGTTCCAAATCTTAAAAGATTGAACACGATATCGCAACATAGCTATGAATATAAATAAGATCGACAAAAGGCGGGTGCGCTCTCTAAATCAATATCCATTATCTAATGGCCCGGTGGTCTACTGGATGAGCCGTGACCAGCGGGTCGAGGATAACTGGGCTCTCTTGTACGCCCGTGAGCTGGCGCTAAAGCTCAAACAACCACTGGCAGTTCTGTTCTGCCTAGCGCCCGGTTACCTCGACTCCACCTGGAGACAATATGACTTCATGCTGGCCGGATTGAAGCTTCTCGAAAAGAAATTGTCGGCCTTGAATGTCGGATTTATTCTCGTTTCAGGTCAGCCGGAGGTCGAAATTCCCCGCACTGTCAAAAAGCTCAAGGCATCCTGCCTCGTGACCGATTTTAATCCGCTCAAGATAAACAGGCAGTGGCAAGAGAAAACCGTCAAAAAGCTGGCTGTACCAGCTTACGAGGTCGATGCCCACAACATTGTGCCCTGTCGGCTTGCCTCGGACAAACAGGAATTTGCGGCACGCACGATCCGTCCCAAGATACAGAGGCGACTCGATGATTACCTTACCGATTTTTACGAATTCAGGAAATATCCCCACGGATTCGATAATGTGTTGCCCGGAGTCAATTGGAAAAAAGCTGTCAAGTCGCTCAAAATCGATATGTCGGTCGGACCGGTTTCAGACTTTGTGCCGGGATCTACGGAAGCTCACAAGATGCTGGACAGGTTCATCCGTACCCGGCTGGATGAGTATGACCAGAAGCGCAATGATCCGAATCCTGAGGCGGTATCAGATCTCTCGCCGTATCTACACTTTGGTCAGATATCGGCCCAGCGGGTAGCCCTGGAGATTTTATCCCGGTCTACCGCCTCGAATCAGCGAGATTCATTTCTGGAAGAATTGATCGTCCGCAGGGAGCTTTCAGACAATTTCTGTTTCTTTAACCGCGATTATGATAATTATGCCGGATTCCCCCAGTGGGCGCGACGAACTCTCGATCAGCACCGCGATGATCCTCGAGAGTACGTTTACACGTGTGACCAATTCGAGAACGCGAAAACCCATGATGAGCTCTGGAATGCGGCGCAACTGGAAATGGTGATCACCGGCAAGATGCACGGTTACATGCGCATGTACTGGGCCAAGAAGATTCTCGAATGGTCGCCCTCACCCGAAAAGGCTCAGCAAATTGCGATCTATTTGAACGACCGCTATGAACTTGACGGCAGGGATCCCAATGGCTACACCGGTGTGGCCTGGTCGATCGGGGGAGTCCACGACCGGGCTTACGGAGAACGCGAAATTTTTGGGAAAGTGCGCTATATGAGCCGGTCCGGATGTGAACGCAAATTCAATGTCATGGCTTATATTGAAAAGATCAATAAACTCAGGAAATAGAAATGAAGCCGTACATATTGAAGAGAAAACAGGTCGTCGAAAAACCTCTGGAAGAAGTCTTCGAGTTTTTCTCACGGCCGGAAAACCTGTCGAGAATCACACCGCCCGAGATGGGATTCAATATCATCACTCCCACACCGATCGATATGAACCGCGGTAGCTTGATCGATTACACGGTTAAAGTTCTCGGACCCTTGGCTGTGCGCTGGACATCTTTGATCAGTGAATACGACCCTCCACACAAATTCGTGGATGTTCAGCTCAGGGGGCCTTACTCTTTCTGGCACCATACCCATACCTTCAAAAGCATTGCCGAAGGAACCGAAATCACCGATGAGGTCCGCTACCTGATACCAATGGGAATCATCGGTAATTTGGCTCACGCCCTGTTCGTACGAAAGAAGCTGGAGCAAATCTTCGATTTCCGCCGCCATGTGATCGGCAACTATTTTAAGTAGCTCTACCGACAAAATAACATTATCATTTTAATCAACTGATTGAGCCGATGATCGAATGGTTTCACATTGAACTTCATCGATTCGTGAGTGTATAATTGATTGCATCTCTCGCGAGATTGCAATGACATCCGCAATTTATTACTCATACCGGGGGAACGTATGAATCTCTATCAAAAAGCACACAGGATTAAGTTTTCACGGACGATTTTACTGATTTCTGCAGTCGTGATTACAGCGGTAATCGGAGGTGTTGGCCTGCTGTCATCAGAACCGCAGACTGAACCTGACCTGGATGTAAAAGTCGAGTCATTTGCACCTTCCGGACAGGTTGGACCTCAGACTAACTTCACGATCGAATTCAATCGCGACCTCGTGTCTGACACAGACCTTGATTCGGCTGTGCTCGATCCACCGCTCGAATTCGAACCGCCATTAACGGGTTTGGCGCGCTGGGTAGATACAGATAAACTGCGCTTCTTTCCGGACCGCGAACTGGCCCCCGCGACAGATTATAAAGTCCGGGTGCGATCCGACAAGGCCTGGCGCTACGGCAACCGTATCGGCGAAAAACGAACCTTCAGGTTTTCCACTCCCCCCCTGGCAATCGAATCTGTCGACCACTGGCAGGTTTCATCGAGCGACAATCCCGGAATGGTACGCTTACATATAAACCTGCGATTCAACTACGAAACAGACCTGGCCGGACTCGAACAAAATCTAGAAATCAAAGCTGATAAGAACTGCGTTAAATCAGCTCTCGAGTGGGATGTAGAAGACAGCTACGTGGAAGGTCGAACAAGTGAAGGCTTCTACGCCGACCGCGGTCACAATGTACACATCAGCACGGAACCGTTTAAGCTGACCGACCAGGGACAGATATATCTACTTAAAATCGATGACGGTCTCGGTTGCCTCGGCTGTGGCAATCAACTTGACTCGGACTTCGAGAAAAAACTGGAAGTCGATCGTCGCCGGCGTTTGACTGTCCGGGAGGCAAGACCGCGCTACCACGGCACCAATGGAGTGATCGCGATACGTTTCAGCCAGAAAGTGTTGCAGGATGATGCTGAGAAACATATCGTAATTGAACCTGAAACCGATTACCGAATCAAGCAACACTATTATGAAATCCAGCTGAGCGGAGACTTTAAGCCCGGGCAGACGTATACAATCAATGTTGACAAGGGGCTTCCGGCGGAAAATGGCGCTCTGCTTGATAAAGATTTTTCTGCCAGGATCACGATGCCGGATTACCCGCCGTCCGTGAATTTCACATCCCAGGGGATTTATCTGCCCGACAGGGGTAACGGTCTGCTGGAAATCGAAACTGTCAACATCGAAAAGCTGGCGATCGAAATTGAACAGTACTATCCGAATAACCTGGTTTATGCTTTCGGAGATCGTCCCTATCAACTGCGCAATTACAGAACCGTAAACCTTTCAACTTTGGGACGGGATTTCTTTGAATCGACTGAGAAGCTCTATGGCCGGCACAACCAGAAGCTTCAAACCACGATCGATGTCGGTGATGTCATCGGCGATAACGCACAAGGTATATTCAAGCTCTCAGTACGTAAAAAAGAAGATCGCTGGGTTGCGGACACTCGCCTTGTGATGATGACTGATTTGGGGATCATGGCACGGATGTCAGACGATTACCTGATGGTCTGGGTCAACAGCCTTTCGCAAACTAAACCTGTCAAAAAGGCTGATGTTTATTTATTCAGCCACAATAACCAGCAACTGTTGAAAGGACGCACCGACTCACGCGGGATTGCAATCTTTGAAGACATCGGCGCACAAATCGAAGGGTTCGATCCATTTTTGATAGTGGTTTCCAAAGACGATGATCTTTCGTTTATGAAATTCTCAGACTGCCTGCTTCCTACTGAAGATTTCGATACCAGGGGCAGACCATATTTAAGCGATGGATACGAAGCTTTCACATATATGAACCGGGACATCTATCGCCCCGGCGATACAGCTCATATCGTTACTTTAATCCGCGATGAAAAAGGTGAACAACCTGATGATTTCCCCTGCTTTTTGACGATTCACGATCCAACCGGGCGCGAATTCAAAAGCTTCAGATTTAATACTGAAGATACCGACTTCAAAGAATTTGAGTTGATTCTGCCGGAATTCTCTCCCACAGGCAGGTATCAAGCGCTCGTTCATATCGGCGCAGACATGGTTATCGGGAGGACGGAATTCTCAGTCGAAGAGTTTATGCCGGAAAGGATCTCAGTCGAGGTAACAAGTAACCGGAAAGTATACACAAGCGGGGATCGGATCCGGGCCAATGTGGTTTCTAAGTTTCTATTCGGCCCACCCGCGGAAGGATATTCGGTCAAGGGTCAAATCATTCTCGAAGCACATCAATTCGATCCGGATGGCTGGTCGCCTTACTCGTTTTCCGACGAGGGGCGCAGTTTCGCACGGGTAACCCATGATTTTCCGGAATCCATACTCGATGATTCCGGCACCCACCAGTTTACCTATAAAGTCAATGATAATTATACTCCACCCTCATTGATCAAGGGTTTAATTTCCGTTTCAGTCCGTGAACAGGGAGGTCGTGCGGTCAACGCATACGAAGAAATCATGCTCCTTCCCTATCACAGGATGATCGGGCTCAAAGCTGATTTCGAGGGTTTCGTAGAACCGGGCCGGAAAGCGGACTTCTCAGCGGTATGTCTGGATTATGAGGGAGATAAAGCCGAGTGCGACTCGCTTTTGATTGTTCTGTACTACCTGAAATATAACAGTGTCCTGAAACAGGATCCGGACGGCGGTTACCGCTATGTATCCGAGGAGGAGGCCGAACCGGTGGATTCATTCTACATCGCTATGACGGATTCCGAGGCAAGTTTCAGCCTGACAGCTCCCGACTACGGTCGGTACAGATTGACCGCCGAGGATATCCGGGGTGGTCATCGAAGTTCGGTCAGCTTTTACTCCTCTGGATGGGGTTACGCGCCATGGTCGATGAAAGCTCCGGATCGTCTCGAGATTGGGCTGGATCGTGAACATTATAAACCGGGAGACAAGGCGGAAATACAGATCCGTGCGCCGTTTGGCGGTCGACTACTGGTAACTGTCGAGAGAAAAGAGGTAGTCGATTTCATCACCCTCGAGATGGAAGAAAACACGGCCGAGATTTCTCTGCCAGTAAAGAAAAACTATTTCCCCACCGCGTATATTACCGCCACGGTCATCAAGCCGGCCGGTAAAATCGACAAAACCTCGCCGGCTCGAGCGTTCGGGATTGCCCCGATAGAGATCTCGGCTGAAAATAAAGCGCTCGATATAAAGCTCGATGTACCTGAAGTAGTTCAACCCAAACAAACTATTCAGCTGGATTTGAATATCTCACCACCCGGAGTAAGCCGGGTGACGCTGTCGGCCACCGATGTCGGTATTTTACAGCTGACCGATTACCAGACGCCTGATCCGCTCGAATTCTTTTACGGTAAGCGTAAACTGCATCTGCGACCGTATGATATTTACTCACTCGTTTACCCGGAATTACAACCGGCCAAAAGCCATCTCACTCCAGCCGGCGACCGGATGATGTTCGAGATGGCCCAGAGACGTCACCTCAATCCCTTCACAGCCAAACGAGTTAAACCGGTTGCGCTCTGGTCCGGAATAGTTTCTACCGATCAAACAGGACAGGCATCAGTCGAATTCAATCTACCGCAGTTCAACGGGAAATTACGGCTCTCGGCAGTGGCAGTCAGGGATCAGCTCTACGGTTCAGCGACAGAAGAAATGATCGTCCGTGATGATATAATCATCATGGAAAGTTTCCCGCGTTTTGTCAGTCCGGGCGACAGGTTCAAAGGCCTGATTTCCATCTTCAATCACAGCGGAAGAAGCGGACGAATCGAGGTAAGTCTGACCGCCGACGGTCCGGTGGAATCCGTTTCAGACTCAAGGCAGGTCGTATATTTAGATGACGGCGCCGAGGGATCGGTCGTATTCGATCTCAGAGCCCTTCAAAAACCGGGCAAGATCGAATTTCAGATTATTGCTGAAAAGGATACATCCCGAACCGTAAGCGAATTTGAACTCTCGAATCGACCCCCGCGTCCACCCCGAACTTTTTCGGGTTCGGGACGAGTCACCTCCGACAGCACGGTCGAATTTACAATTCCCACAAACCTGGTCGAGGGTACAGACAGCTACGCGATCCAGACTTCATCACTGGCGGGAATGCAGTTTTCAGGTCAGCTTCAATTTCTCCTGAGCTATCCCTATGGTTGCCTGGAACAAACCGTCTCGAAACTGTTTCCGATGCTCTATTTTAGCGAACTGGCCCGTTTTACCATGCCCGAACTGATCGGAAGCCGTGGACACGATTATTTCATCAATGAAGGGATACTAAAAATCAGCGGTATGATTCGTCCGGACGGCAGTTTCTCGTTCTGGCCGGGTGGCGATGAGGTCAACCTGTGGACGTCAGTCTA